>CATPBY010000453.1 GCA_955652845.1 uncultured Terriglobales bacterium
TGTTACATGTCGCAATTCCTGGATGTGCATTAATTTGCATCATTGCGGCATTTTGTAGGTCAAAGTTCATCCATGACAATAACGTTTTGGCTCCCAAATTGCTGCATTACCTATAGGTCCTCTTTAAATACTGTGAGTTTCGAAGGAGGCGGCCGTTGGCAGGGACACCAGGACGAGACGCTCTTACGAACAAAATATCTAAACTAAATGCGGCAGTTTGTAATCCCGCTTATTCGCGGCCAGAGAGGCGCCGGGTTCTCGCTATGTTAGTTTTACTCTTCCTACTGTTCTTCGTTCCGGCGTCGTTTCTGTCGGCCCAGACCTCCGTTACCACCTGGCACCACGATAGTGCGCGAACCAGCGCCAACACCACTGAATTTTTGCTGACTCCGTCGAATGTAAACATCAAGACTTTCGGGAAGATGTTTACCCAGGCTGTAGACGGTTTCATTGTCGGTCACCCACTCTACCTCCCCGGCGTGTACATCCCAGGGCAAGGTACGCATAATGTGGTTTACGTTGCCACCATGCATGACAGTGTGTATGCATTCGACGCTGACAATGCGAATGCTGGGCCATTGTGGATGACCAGCATCCTTACCTATAGCCCGCAAGGAGCAACTACGGTTCCCGCTACCGTTAAGAGAGCCGCTGCAACCACAGGCTGGAGCGAGGTCGGCATCGTTTCAACTCCGGTGATCGATACTGGCACCGGTACCTTGTATCTGGTTGCCGAAACTTATGAGAACGGGAAGGTGGTGCACCGTCTGCACGCGCTTGACGTAAGCAACGGTCAGGAAAAGTTCGGTGGGCCTGCCCTTATTACCGCGACCTATACCCTTAATGGTGTGACTTCCACTTTCCGGGATACATACCAGATGAACCGGCCGGGACTGCTTCTGGCCAACGGGCACGTCTATATCGCTTTCGGCTCGAACTGCTGCAATGATTACAGTCAGGGATGGATACTTTCTTACAATGCTTCGACACTGGCGCAAGAGGGCGCTTTCGATGCTGAGCCGAACAAGACCCTAGCCTCGTTCTGGCAAAAAGGGGCAGGCATTTCGGCCGATAGCGACGGCAACATTTACGGCGAGACCGGAGAAGGTTATTACGCGGCGGGGACCAACTTATCCACCAGTGTTTTGAAACTAAGCCAGATTAACACTACGCTAACGCTGGCTGACTGGTTCACGCCCTACAACTATCAATTTCTTTCTTCGAATGATTTGGATATGGCACAAGGGGTGCTTGTTTTGCCCGATCAGCCCGGCCAGCTTTTTGCGCGGGAACTGATCGCCATTGGTAAAGAAGGCACCATCTACGTCTTGAACCGTGACAACATGGGGCAGTTGTGCGCTCCGAACTGTACCAGCGACAGTCAGATCATTCAGGAAATACCTCAAGGCGCTGGCCGTGAAAGTGGCACCCCGGTTTATTGGAACAATATGGTTTATTTCACCGGCGTGAGCTCTCCTGTGGTCGCCTACTCTTTGAGCAACGGATCGCTGATCGTTCCTCCAGCGGCCCAATCAGCCAAATTAAACGGTGGCGGACACGCGTTAATCACGGCCAACGGAAACAGCAATGGCATTCTCTGGTTTATCAATAGCAATCAGTTGTGGGCAATTGACGCTGTCACGCTGAAGACCCTCTATACGAGTGGTCAGGCTCCCAAGAGGCGCGATACGCTTCCTCCGCTGGCTCATTTCGCCACCCCTATTGCTGCCGACGGCAAAGTATTTGTTGGAACTCAAAATAGCGTGGCCGTGTATGGATTATTACCCGCTTTGTCGGTGGTCGGGGGCAACGGGCAATCGGCAACCGTCACTTCTATGTTGCCCGGCACCCTGAACGTGCAAGCTGCAGACCAGTACACGCAAAATGTCGTCCCCGGACTGACCGTAACTTTCAGTGACGGCGGGAAGGGGGGCACTTTCAATCCAGCCACGCCTGTAACCGATGGAAACGGCATCGCGTCGACATCCTACACTCTACCTACGAAATCGGGCGCGTATGCCTTGACCGCTTCAGCGCCGGGATATGCCGCGGGCATTTTCACGGAAACCGCGCTTGCCGGTTCAGCCAAAAGCTGGATTGCGCAGCGGGGCTATTACCAGTCTGCGCCGGTGACCACAACACTCCCGGGTCAATTGCTTACGCGAATTAACGATAGTTATGGCAACGGAGTACCAGGAGTGAGCGTAACATTCAGCGATAACGGAGCCGGGGGTACGTTCTCGGCGAACCCTGTATCTTCGGACAGCGGCGGAGTGGCGCGCGTGAGCTACACCACATCCACTACTGCCGGTTCCATAAAGATCTCTGCGAGTACTGCCGGTCTTCCGACTTTGAACTTTGCCGAAAAGGTTACTTCCGGGCCTGCCGCGAACATCACAACAGTGTCGGGCAATAACCAGTATGCATCGCCAAACTCCCAACTGCCGCAGGCACTGGTTGTAAAAGTCACCGACCAGTACGGAAATGCGACATCTGCCACACCCGTTACCTTTAATGACGGGGGTGCTGGAGGCAGCTTCCTGGGAAATCCGGCTGTGACCAATTCCAGCGGCGTCGCCAGCGTCACCTACACCACCTCAGCCAACACCGGAACCGTAACGATCCAGGCGACAGCGCCGAGAGTTTCAACTCCGGCAACGTTTACCATAACAGTGCAATGACAGAGAGACGACCGGCGAATGGCGAGTTATCGAGAACGCGGCGCTAAATTATCGCCCGGCATCAATTGGCTTCGCCACCCAACCAGCAGGCCTCGATTTAGTACAACACCTCGCTCTCACCTTTTTCGGTGATCATCTGCTGGAAGCGCGCAACGATCTTGTCGCGTCGAGCCATTACCGCTTTGACCTCATCCTTGGTCAAATAGCGTTTGGTTTTCTCCGCCAGTTCGTTACCGTCCAGCGCTTTTAACTTCTCGAACAACTGCCGGTCGCATTGCACCAGATCCTCGGGATTTCTCAGTTCTTTGGAGAGCCGGAATGCGCGGGTGAAATCAATTCTCCAAATCTTCCAATCCTCCCCAATCACGACATTCGTAAGATTGGGATCATTGTCGTACACCAATTGATCAAGGACTCGCACCCTGTACATCTGGTGGTTCCAGGCATTTACATCGGGAGCAGTTAGCTTCAGCTTGTGGCGCTCCACTTCATCCATTTTCACTGGCAGCCACCAGCTCAGTGAGCCGGGATTGCCTCCCCACTTGCGCTCGACATACACCGGCAGCATGTCGTCAACTCCCAGCAGCTCGGCGAGCTGATAAGCTGCAATATTGTATTTGTAGGAGTCGACAAAGTTTACTTCCGTGCCGCTGGCAAGCTGCATGGTTGGTTTGTGTACATCAATGGATTGAAAAGAGGCGTCGTGGGTGATTGTGCCATCGGAAAGCGTGAGGCGCACCGTTTGCGTGACGCCTTTGTTGGCGTGACTATTCTTGACGATCTTCGCGGTCAGCAGAAATTGTTTAATCTGCTCTTTGCTGAGGTTGGGATCGTCGGACGATATAACCAGCAAGGGCCAGGTCAGGCAAATCGCTGCAGTTACAATTTGTTTGCGCCACTGCGCAGCACGTAGGTTCATCGGAGTATCCTCCATTGAACTGTGGCCCCAAATCTACGCCCAACCAGCCAATACGGCAACTGCCTAATTGTTAGGTACGCGGCCTCGATAAAATCGCGCTCGGCCCAGGAAGTTTGACGGAAGCTTGTTCTTTTTCGCTAAGTTCTAATCGTCAAGTTTTAATCGTCGATCTACGTCGCTGCCGAGTACGGAATCTGTTTTTCGCGCAGTCAAGACACAGCAGCAACGTGGATCAACCCGATTCGACGCCAGTCAGGAAATGGCGCGATCTACCGCGGCGCTTTCGACGAAGAAGTGCCCCCATGCCATTTCATTTCGAAAGAACAAGAGGACAGGCTGACTGCAACCGAAGCCTTGGCTGTGTGCCGAGGCGACTTCGCGCCGCGCCGACGTGGATCGAGGTCCGGGGTTAAGAAGTCGTCTGTTTTTTTCTAATGCCTTGACGCACGTGTGGCCAAGCTGCCAGCAGTCCTATGCCGATCAGTAACCAGGTCTGTGGTTCAGGAACCGCCGTGAGCACAACTGACGTGCTGGCACCCGGCATCAGGAAATTGCCTGACTGGGGCAAAAGCACAGTCAGGTTTACCCGGCTGGCTGTGAAGAGTTCTCCATTCGCCAGCATGAACGTAACTGGCGTGTTCCCTGGAAAAACCAATTGCAGGCGCAATGACGTGCACGGACATGCAGGCAAACCCAGCCCGGGACCACCAGTGAAAAGTATGGAAGGAGTGGGCGGAGTAGTAATTGGGCCGATGGTTTCGTGGCGCCCGCCAACCGAGAGGGTCACACTGGCGAATGTCAGCGGCTGGGCCGTGACTCCGCTCGTATTGAAGATGACTTTGTAACCGCTGATCCCTTGCTGGTTAGTGGAAAGATATTCAAGTTGTCCGATGGTGATCGAAGTGGCCCACGCAGAGCCGGTTAGCACGAGGAACGACAACAGATAACGGATCATGGCCTAAAGCCCACCTTAATGCCCCACGCATATTAGACCAGGTTTCTGGGCACATTAAGGTTGTGAATATCTCGGAAAATTTGTGACCAGGGTTGCCAGATTGGATGCTTCGCCGGGCATCAAACTCGATCCGCAAGCTACAACCGGATGCGTACGCGAGCTGTCCGATTCTTCGCGGGATAGGTTTGCAGGACCTGGCTAGAAGCGGGATCGCTGACGCTGGTGGTTCAGGGTTCAGGATGGGGAAGAACCCGAATTTCCGCCGAGACTCTTTCTCCGAAAAGTGGGTTGCCTTGCTCAGCGACAGCTCAGCTCCAGATGGGCCCGGATCCCCAAGCGCCCTCCGGCTATATCAGGACAAAACTGGAACTGGTGATGTTTTCATCATTCACCGACAAGACTAGCCTATGTTTCGCGTCAAGCAATTGAATATAAACCACTAATTGGGTTCGTTTTTGCAAAAGAGAGCATGCAAATCAAGCGCGACGCTGCAGTCAATGATCCGACGGGCCGCGCGCTAGCTATATAGCTTATAGCTAAGCATCGATCGATTAAGGTATCCGGCCACTTCAGAGTGACCCTTGATGCAGTGCGCCGAAAATAAAGGAGCGTAGCAACCCGCGCCGGGCGGCAGTAGGCTGTGTGGTACTGCGGTGGCCGAGCTATCGAGACAACTGGTTAGCTTGCATCGCAAGCAAGGAGTGCAGGGCTTTGTAGAAACGACGCTCCATCGCGACCTCTGCACGATGGATTCTGTCTAGACACTCTGCTGGCGGCGGGACCAGAGTAGCGAGGTAAGCCTTCTCCTCAGCTAATTCCAGACGTTCGATCAGGATTCTCATTCTAGTCAGACGCCCTATTATCGAGTCGAGCGCAATACAGAATATCTGCTTGTTCTGATCGAAGGTGGTGGTATCCGTCTTTGTGTCCGTCTTAAGTTTCCAGCGTTCGGCGTTGGCGATTTTGTTCAGTCCCAGGCAGGCCGTGACCGCGTCATCTTCGACAACAATCATGGGCAAACCTTCCGTTAAGGCTTTGAGGAAGAAGGCTTTTCGGGAAGAGTTGCCGATCACCCAGGCTGACTTCTGAAGCGCTTTTTTGGTTACTGAACTGGCATTCCCAGAGATTGACGCCCCGGTTAAATCGTCAGATACTCCGTAATCTACGGAGTCGCGCGATGATCGCAGCAGACTTTCGCAGGATTGCATTGAAGCTGCAGGGGGTGGACGAGTACTGCTACCAGGATCGCCGGCTTTTCGTGTAGGAGGCAGGAAATTTGCTTCGCTGGCCTCGCAGGCAGGCGGATACGGAAATCTGATGCTTACGCCGGAGCAGCAGACGGCATTTGTGGAGGAGGCGCCCGAGATTTTCCTGCCGATTCCTGGCGGCTGGGGAAAGGTGGGACACACGCATATTCGCCTGGCGGCGACGAGCGAGGATGGACTGACAGGTGCACTCCGAACAGCGTGGAAACTGCGAATTGATAAGAACGCAAAGACAGCCGAAGCAAAACCCATGTGGCGCAGCGCAGCGGAATAACAAATAAGAAACGCGGAAGCGACAACTATGCGAGCAACAAGAGCGCGGAACAGTAATAGCAATAAAAAGGACTTGTCACTAGAACAATGTGAAGAACTACTCAGAGCACTGGAA
>CATPBY010000454.1 GCA_955652845.1 uncultured Terriglobales bacterium
CAGAATGCCCGCGGCAAAGAGGGCAAAGGCGATTCGGCCGGTTCTTGTCAAACTTTTCATCACCATCCCATTTTACTCCTCTCAGACCACCTATGCGCCTGTACGGTAGTGGCTCAATTTGAATTCACAGTGTTTTTCTCATGCGTTATCCCGAAGCCCGGCGCGGTCCTGCCGTGTGAGGGATCTCGCGTGGAGAGACGACACGTGCTGTGCCAGTTGCGCGCAAGATCCCTTCGACTTCGCTCGATTCTTACAGCATAATCGCACCTTAGAACCGGAAGGGTCGCTGCGGCCGCAGCGAAGGTCCCGAAGAAAACCTCGCAAGCCCACTACCTGCAGGAACGGTTTTTCGTAGCTCCTTCTTCAGAAGCCCATGATGTTATATCCACAGTCAACGTAGATAACTTCGCCGGTAATACCGGAACTTCCGTCGGACGCCAAAAACACCCCGGTCGATCCCACTTCGCTAACATCTACATTGCGGCCGAGAGGAGCACGTTCCGCGTGCGACTTCAGCATGTCGCTCAGGCCAGAGATGCCGCGCGCCGCCAGGGTCTTTATTGGTCCAGCGGAGATAGCATTCACCCGTATCTTCCTTTTTCCAAGGTCGTATGCCAGGTAGCGGACCGAACATTCCAGAGCGGCTTTGGCCACGGCCATTACGTTGTAGTGGGGCACAACTTTCTCAGCGCCGTAATAAGTCATGGTAATGATGGAGCCGCCGTCTTCCATCAGCGGAGCGGCGGCGCGGGATAGGGCAATCAGCGAGTACACGCTGACGTCGTGGGAGATGCGAAAGCCCTCGCGTGTGGTGTTGATGAACTCTCCCTTAAGTTCCTCGGCGGGTGCATAGGCTACGCTATGCACCAGCACATGGAGCTTGCCGTAATGTTCTTTCAGTTGCCCGAAGACCCGTTCGATTTCCCCATCATTCGAAACATCGCACATGAAGGCTTCGGCCCCCGGCAAGGAGAGAATCAGGTCTTTGGCTTCTAACTCCATTCGCTCATTCTGATAGGTGATGGCAAGTTTGGCGCCGGCATTGTGCAGTCCCTGCGCAATCGACCATGCGATCGAGCGCTTGTTTGCCACTCCGAAGACCACCGCCACGCGACCTTCCAGGCTGGATGACATGCGTGTCTCCTGAAAATTTGAAGGGGAAAGCATAACAGCTTGATGGGTGAAAAGTCAGAATGCAGAAGTCAGAATGTAAAAGTGATACGCAGTAGTGCGCATCTTATCTTTTCTTTCTTTTTTCTCTTTTCTTTTCTCTTTCTGTATTCTGATTTTTAACTGCCACGCTTCTACTGAACCGGGCTGGTTCCCTGCACTGGAATGGCGGTCCTGACCGGCCAACTGGCGCTGACAAACGCTACGCCATAGACCATGCCAATGATGGCAAAGCCAGCGACCAGATTCAATTGCGCCACCGCGCCGACCAGGAATCCCAGAACAATTTGCAGACATGTGCCGGCAAAATAAAACGTGTTCTGCACCCGTCCCATGAAATGCGGTGGCACCTGCTCCATAATGCTGGTATTCATCGCCACACCGCTAATGCCGCGTCCTGAGCCCATAAGGGCATAAATGCCCACCGCAAGCGCCAGCCAGGGAGACAGCGGAGCGACGATCATACAGATCGCCAGTACGCCCATGGAGATGGCGATAGATCGGCGCGCGCCCAGCCAGCCAATGACCGCCGGCGCGTAGAGAGCGCTGAAAAATGCGCCAGTGCCCCATCCGGCATTCAGCCAGCCATAGCCCACCGCGCCGGCGTGGAAGACATTGTCGCTCAATGGAGCGGTGACCACGACAGCGGTCAGCATGGCGCCCAGGAACAGCGCCCAACTCGTACCCAGCAGAATGACGCTGTGGTGTCCACGTAGAAACTGGAAGCCTTCGCGCATCTCACGCACGAATCGTTCGAAGGCAGTCTCAGCGGCCATTATGTCGGCACGCAATTCGGCCGGCCGGGGCACGACGTGGCGTCCTTTGCGCACCGCGAAGTAACACAGAAACGAGACTACATAAGTCGAGAAATCAATCAGCAGGACGCCGCCCAGGCCAATGTGGTTGTAGACGAATCCTACGATAGAGCCGGCGATCAGCCAGCCTCCCTGAATGCCGGCCAGCAGAAAGGTATTGGCATGAACGAACTCTTCGCCGGGGGTTAGTTCCTGAATCAGAGCGGTGATGGTTGGCCAGAACATCCAGAAGCCGGCGGCGACCAGAGTGTTCATCAGATACAGCTCCCAGACTCTGGTCTTGCCGAGAAAGGCAAGGATGGCGACGCTAAGGATGATGGCTGCGCGCGCCGCGTCCAGCATCATGACCAGCCGGCGCCGGTCTTCGCGATCGATGATGACTCCGGTGAAAGGGAGCATCAGCATAGCCGGGATTGTCTGCAACACGGCAAACATGCCCAGCGCCATTTCAGAATGCGTGGCCTGCAGGATGTACCAGGCGACAGCGGCGGAGTTCATCCCGCTGCCCAGCATGGAGATCAGGTTGGCGCCGAATACATAACGCAACGCCCGCTTCTGCAGAATGGCTCGCATACTCCAATTTAAACGATGAGAGTGAGGGCGCCAACCCGGGACCGTCAATGATTAAAGAACACGAAGTCACACAAAGGAACCCCATTTGCCAAGTTGATAAACTCAAGGATTTCCTTTGTGGTCCTTTCAGCCCTTTGTGGGTAAGGAAAATATTGAAATTATCAACCACAAAGGACACCAAGCTACACAAAGAAACCCACGTCAAAGTTGTAGTTTCTTATTGTCTGTTTTCGGGTGATTGGAAGGTAGCTGCCTTTCGCCAACGAATTTCGCTGGGTCGGGCCTCCCAGAACAAGTACACGATCAACAGCAACATTTCAGGTTCGATCGGGTGTTTGTAGCGGGGAAACGGATTTACCAGGTAATAAGGAAGCGGATACACAAACAAAAGGCAG
>CATPBY010000455.1 GCA_955652845.1 uncultured Terriglobales bacterium
ACTTTGGCAATGTGGTCGATCTGGTCAATCAATGATTTCAGCGGCGGACGCGGTATTTTCGCAGCCCATTCTCTCTCGATACGATCTCTATCCAGAAAAGTCACCGGTTGCCCGCCTGCTTTTTTCTTTGAGACATACTGTTCTATCGCCGCATCCTGGGCCTTCTGCTGTTGTTCCGCTGCTTTGCGATAATTTTCATCCACGAAAACCGAATAAAAATTCACCTGCACTACTCCACCGTTCTTTCCCACCGCTTGCAGCATTTCGTCGGTCATGTTTCGAAGATGATTGCTCAGAGCACGGGCGCAAGAGTGCGATGCGATAACCGGGGCCTTTGTGGTGGCTAAGGCGTCCCAGAAAGTCTTATCGGCGACATGGGAGATGTCGACCATCATGCCAAGGCGATTCATCTCTTGAACGACTTGTTTGCCAAAATCGGTAAGGCCATTGTGATGGTGGATTTTAGGATCGTTGATATCGCCCGAGGAGTCGGCCCACTCATTAGTATTTGACCAGCTTAGAGTCATGTATCGGACACCAAGACGGTAGAAATCGCGCAGCAAGTGGATGTCATTCTCGATCGAGTGTCCTCCTTCAATGCCCATGAGCGCGGCAAGTTTTTTCTGCTTGTGGGCGCGGTCAATGTCTTCGACGGAGTAGGCCATCACCATTCGACCGGGATGGCGGGCGGCCTGCGAGTACACCGAATCAATCAAATCCAAAGTGTGCTGAGCGAAATGCCCTTCATTGGTTGTAGGGTCGACCCAGATGGAAAAGAACTCCGCTCCCAAATTTCCAGCGCGGGCTTTATCAAGGCTGATATTGCCGGCGTCATTCGGGTCGGTCGAGCCAATATCGTAGTTGTCATCCAAAAAGCGCTGCGGCGTGTCGGCATGGGTATCCACAACGATTGCCGACTGGTGAATCGATCGGGCGCGTGCTGTTATATGAGAGCTCTCCGCAACGGCAAAGCCAGAGAGGAACAAACAAATCGAGAGCCGCCGGCCGTAACGATACATGGAGGAGAAATGGAGCTGAAAAGGCAAGCCACGGATTGTATAGGAAATTAAGATTGTGTAGGAAATTAGGTCGCAGGAAGCCGGGATTCGAAAATGGGCTGTGGCTATGGCTGCTGTGCGCGTTCTGCGATCACGTCCGCCTCGGAGTCGCCCTCGTCCTGCTCCTCGCCCGCCAGCATCCTGGCCTCACGCCAGTCGGCGTAGCGGCCGGAGACAGCGACGTGGAATACCCACTGATGACGTTCCTCTTCGGGCTCGATCAGGCCCTCGTCCCGCAGGGGCGTCATGTATTGTTCGACCCACTGCACCTGCTGGCGCGTCATGCCACGACGCTGCAGATCAACCGTGATACCCGCGAGGTGGGAAGACGCCAGATCGCCTTCCGCCGGAGCGGCGTTGCGGTTGTGACGGCGGAGCTTCTTCTGAACCTTCACCGTGCGGACGGCGGAATTGACCTGAATTTGCTCATGAAACTGGCTGTAATAGGCTTCGCTCAGATCGTTTACGAAGTCTCGCGTCCAGGGGCGGCAGAAGCGCCGCGACGGATCAAGTCTCGGATCAAAACGCAGGGTTCGGCCGGCCACAATCGGAACCAATTCTTCGTGGGCTTTCAGCTGTTCCAATTCTTCGTCATCCTGGATACGCGGCAGCTCCAGCCGATCAATTTCTTCATTCTGGCGTAGCAGGGAATCGCGCGAAGGGCGAAACACCGGATTCCAGCGCAGGCTGCGGCCATGCAATCGGCGGAAGGTTGCTCGACGCGTATGCCGCGGAGCTACGTAACTATGCAGCCCAAAAGCCTGAGCGCATACAGCCACGACCAGGAGAACCGGTAATAATATGGCGCGCTGAACTCTGCTCTTCACGAAGTGGCCTCAACCCCACCCATTCCACCCCAGGCGCTGGGGCAGGCGGGTATTCTAAATGCGACGAGATCGATTGCAAGGGCTTATTTTCCCTTTTTGGGGTTACCCGGGAGTTTCCCCCGGTTACCCTTGATTACCGCAGTCGCACCCGTGCGGCATCCTGAAACTACAGTTGCAAAATGGTTGCCATCCCCAAGATGGGAATCGGCCCGCAGAAGCGATGAAACACACGGGTTACGCAGCTACGGATTGGCTTGCTTATCGTAGGAATGACAATTCGCGTTGAGCAGTGACAATTCTTGCGCCGCAATAGCACTGACGTGCCATGCACCGCGCAGTGTCATCATTTTCTAAACAAATCACCGATCGCCTGTTTCATCACGGCGCCACCGACTTCGGCTATGGAGCGGGTCAGCGGAATATCTTTCGGACACACCTCAACACAATTCTGCGCGTAGCCACATTCGTGGATCCCGCCGTCACCCATTAAGGCGGAGAGGCGCTCGCGTTTGAGCGCGGAACCGGTGGGGTGGGTGTTGAAGAGCCGGACCTGGGAGATGGCGGCCGCGCCCACGAAATTCGTCTCCTCATTAAACTGCGGGCAAGCTTCCATGCAACAGCAGCAGGAAATACATCGCGAAAGCGGATAAGCCGCCTCCTGGTCTTGCATCGTCAAACGAGGGCCGGGGCCAAGATCATAGCTGCCATCAATTGGAACCCACGCCTTCACCGCTTTCAGATTCTCAAATAGGACGCTGCGGTCTACGGCCAAGTCGCGGACGACCGGGAACTTGGAGAATGGCTCCAGGCGAATGGGCTGGTCCAGTTTGTCGACCAACGCCGAGCAGGCCATTCGCGCCTTGCCATTGATCAGCATGGCGCAGGAACCGCAGATCTCCTCCAGACAATTGGAGTCGTAGGTAACAGGAGTTGTGGTTCGGCCGTCGCGAGTGACTGGGTTGCCCGCGATCTCCATTAAAGATGAGATCACATTCATTCCCGAGTGCCGTGGGAGTTCGAATTCTTCCCAGTAGGATTTCGCCGCTGGGCTGGCCTGGCGTTTAATTTTGAAGCGGACAGTTTTAGAGTTACCCATTAGATTTCATGTCCAACACCGAACGCCGCCTCGCCAACGATTTCCCGAACGAAAGCCTTATAACAAAATATCATCGGGAAAGGCACGAGTTCCACTCGTGCCGCTCATTTCGCCACGTCATACCTTCTCGCCCTGGGCGGAATCAGCGAAGTATCCACCGGCTCGAATTCAAATTTCGGCTCATCGGCGTCGGGCGCGAAATACGCCTTCGTCGTCTTCAGCCAGTTTTTGTCGTCACGATCGGGAAAGTCGGGCTTATAGTGAGCCCCCCGAGATTCATCTCGCGCGGCGGCTCCCTGCGCGATCACACGTGACAATTGCAGCATGTTGTAAAGCTGGCGAACGAATGCCACGGTGGTATTCGCCCACAGGGAACGATCGCTTAGATTGATACGCTGGAAGCGCTCCAGTAATTCGCAGAGTTTGCCGTCGGCTTGATGCAGATTCCTGTTGTAGCGGATGACGGTGCAGTCCTTGGTCATCAGATCGCCCAGCTCGCGCCATAACCTGAACGGATTTTCGTTGCCCTCGGCCTTCATTAATCCCGCATTGATTTCATCCTGGCGCTTGCGTTCGGAATCAAAGTGTCCGTTGCTGGGCGCGGCCTGCAGATTGCGGGCGTAGCGGACGGCGTTGGGGCCGGCGATGAATCCCCCAAAGATGCATGAGACAAGGGAATTGGCGCCCAGGCGGTTGGCCCCATGATATTGATACTCGCATTCGCCGGCGGCATAGATCCCGGGAACATTGGTTGCCTGGTTGAAATCCACCCACAACCCGCCCATGGTGTAGTGCATACCGGGGAAAATTTTCATGGGCGTGTCGCGAGGATCGTCGCCCACGAACTTCTCGTAGATTTCCAGAATGCCTTCCAGCTTGCGGTCGAGGATTTTGCGATCAATGTGCGTGAGGTCGAGGTAAACCATCGGCTTGCCGTCGATCCCGAGGTTGTGCTCATACACCACTCGGAAAATCGCCCGGGTCGCAACGTCGCGCGGCACCAGGTTTCCGTATTTTGGATACCACTCCTCGAGAAAATACCAGCGCTCTTTTTCCGGAATAGATTTGGGATCGCGCCTGTCTCCTGGAGTCTTCGGCACCCAGACGCGCCCACCTTCGCCGCGAGCTGACTCGGACATCAGCCGCAGCTTGTCTTCCCCGGGAATCGATGTGGGATGGACCTGGATGAACTCGCCATTCGCGTAATAGCACCCCTGCTGATAGACGGCCGATTGCGCTGAGCCGGTGCACACTACGGAATTGGTGGATCGGCCAAAGATGGCGCCGATACCCCCAGTGGCGATGATGATTGCGTCCGCGGGGAAGATGCGCACCTCCATCGATCGAAGGTCCATGGCGCAGATGCCGCGGCACACTCCCTTGCTGTCGAGCACCGCTGAGAGGAATTCCCAGTGCTCGTACTTCTTTACTTTGCCTTCGGACTCATAGCGGCGGACCTGCTCGTCGAGAGCGTAGAGCAGTTGCTGACCGGTGGTGGCTCCGGCAAAGGCGGTGCGATTGTAGAGCGTTCCGCCAAAACGGCGGAAGTCGAGCAGTCCCTCCGGAGTGCGGTTGAAAGGCACGCCCATACGGTCGAGCAGATCGATAATGCCGGGTGCGGCGTCGCACATGGCTTTTACCGGCGGCTGATTGGCGAGAAAGTCGCCACCGTAGACGGTGTCGTCGAAGTGCTGCCACGTGGAATCACCTTCGCCCTTCAGATTTTTAGCGGCGTTGATGCCTCCCTGCGCGCAGACTGAGTGTGACCGCTTAACCGGGACGATAGAGAACAGGTCGACGTTGCCGCCCATCTCGGCAATCTTGATCACGGCGGAAAGTCCGGCGAGGCCGCCGCCGATGACTATGATGTTCGGATTCGATGCCATGTGATATTCAAATCTCTTAATAGAGCGGCTTGCGCAACCGCTATTTCATTACAAACGATTCCGCGCCGGAAACGCCCGGTTCCAGCCGCTGCAGCGGCGTGCTCAAGAATGAGTACATGGTGACTGCTCCGACCAGCATGAAAAGCAATCCGACGGCGAAGCAAACGTAGCCAAATCTGCGGCGTGCGGCATCACCAGTCGTGATTCCCCACTTGGCCGCGAATAGCCACAGGCCGTAGGCGAAGTGCCACGACGCACAGAAGATGCCTAGCGCATAAAATGCGACAGCCAGTGGATTCTGAAACTCGAGCTGGACTTTTCCAAAAGCTGACGCAGGATGGCTCAGAATGTGGATCCCGCTGAAGCGCAAATGCCAGGTGTGCCACACCATATAGAAGAAGGCAATGGCGCCGGTCCAGCGCTGACTGTTGTACATCCAATTGCCCGTCCAGGGATACTCGGCCACATTACTCTCGCCGCGATACCAGATGTAGAAGCCGTAAAGAGCGTGGTACAGAATCGGCAGCCAGATGCCAAACAGCTCGAGACCCACGACGAAAGGAAATCCGGAGAGCAACTCAACCTGCTTGGCGTAGGCTCCCGGTCCGCGGGTAGCGAATGCATTGGAGATGAAGTGCTCCACCAGGAAAGCCCCAACAGGAATAATTCCGCTTAGAGAATGTATGCGCCGGAGAAGAAACGAATGTCCCTGCCCCGCACGCAGAGGGCTTACGCCCTCATCGACGTCGAAGGGAGCCGAAGGACTGGCGGTTGCTGACACAGAACGCCCCTATGAGTTCAGGAATGCCCAGAGAACCTTTTATTATCTTGGTGAAGGAGAACTGAAGTCAAGGAAGCCATGCGGACATTGAAGCACTTTCGAATTCATTGCGCGGCATCCAATTCATCTCGCGTCATCCAATTCATAGTGCTTGATCCCCACATTGAGGGGCGTCATCCCGAGCTACGCGAGGGATCTAGCGTGCAGGTTGGCTAAGGATATCGTGGAAAAGAGCCAGATTCTGCACGAACCCAGCCCATAATGATCCGCGCGAGATCCCTCGCTCCGCCTGAAAAATGGATCCGCTCGGGATGACCGATTATGTCCCGGTTATGGCTGACGCCATCGCAAAAACTCGCGGAACGCCGCTCCGCGATGGCTGTATTGCGCTTTTTCTTCCGCCTTCAGCTCGGCAAATGCTTTTTGAATGGGAGGAAAATAAAAAATGGGATCATAGCCGAAGCCATTTGAGCCGCGTGGAGCGTCCAGGATGACCCCTTCAGCAGCTCCGCGAAAGACGGCCAGGGTTTGGCCGTCGCGCGCCGCGGCGATGACGCAAACGAAGCGGCCAGTGCGCTTTTCCGGCGGGACGTTCCTGATCTCACGAATCAGGCGCGCATTGTTTGCATGGTCGTCAGTATTGTTCTCGACCAGATGAGGTGCGTCGGCGGCATAGCGCGCGGAGTGAACGCCCGGAGCGCCTCCGAGCCCGTCGACTTCGAGACCGGAATCGTCGGCCAGAACGATTTCCCCCGGAGCATAGCGGCTGTATTGCTCGGCTTTCTTGCGAGCGTTATCTTCAAACGTGAGGCCATCTTCGATCACGACGGGCAGGGAAGAGAAGTTGGGCAGGGAAGCAACTTCAATCCCATATGCCAACGCGGCTCCAGAGAAATCGCGTAACTTTCCGGGATTCGAAGTGGCTATCAGAATGCGTTTCACACTGATTGCTTCCGAGTAACGATGACGTAGCCAATCAGGAGCAGCGCGGTCGCCGCAGAGACAATGCCTCCCAGCGTACGGTCTTCAGTTCGCATAAAGGTGATGATTACGCGATTGTCGCCGGCCTCGACCGGGACAATCATTTGGCCAGTGAGTTCCTGGCTATCGGTTTGCACGCTGTGGCCGTTAACCTCTACTTTCCACGCGGGATAATTAAACAGCCGCAGGATGAGCTGGCCCGGCGTGCTGACGCTTGCGGTGAATATTCTTGCTTCGGGCGCCCATTGCAAAACATGGTTTCGCGCTGTGCCTTTGCCTTCGAATGTCACGCGTCGGGCGCTTCGCTTGATTTCGTAGGCATCTGCGCCGGCGGGAGTGTACTCATCCGTTCCCTCGTAGCCGGAAGCGTTCTGCTGGTTCCGTTGCATCTGTGTAATGTCGGCGGCGGTGTCCCACCAGGGCGGCTGGATGTGCTTCCAGCCAACCACCACTACTGCAAATAACACAATGCATATCACTAACCGCAAAGGCCAGGTTCGCCATGCCAGAGCCACTAGCAAAGCGGAAGCTGCATTCACGCACAGCAGCCAGCGCCAGGGATGCTGAATGTGGCGCAGTGCGGGCAGATGCTGCCATGCCACAAGGGTAAAGGAAAACATGAGCCAAGTGACAGCGCAGGACCAGCCGGCCAGGGGCCACCACACGGCGGGAAGTGTGCGACGCCAGCTTCGCGACAATATCGTCCCCCCTGCGAGCACCAATATCTCCGCCGAAGCGATGAATGAAACCAGCAAATTGAAGCGGTTGTGATC
>CATPBY010000456.1 GCA_955652845.1 uncultured Terriglobales bacterium
CCAAACGAACAACGCTGGAGCATCCAGCTTGCGCCTCTCGATTCCTGGTCGTTTCGGGTGAGCGCTGCGCCCACGCGCAACTGGGTTGCGGCATACAGCTATGGTCGGCTGCAGCAGCCTGAGGCGGCGGAACCCGGCAACGAGATACGGCAGATTGCATCCATCGAGCACAACCGCCCTCTCACGGGAAGAGCGGTTGGGGAAGGGAATTGGGCTACCACGCTAGTCTGGGGACGTAAGCGCAAAGAACTGGATGGCACGATTTTGAACAGCTATCTGCTGGAGTCGACGCTGAATTTTCGGCGACGCAACTATGCTTACACCCGGATGGAGTTGGTGGATAAAGACGAACTGTTCCCACAGGCGGCTACGCATCCCGCCTACAGGATTGGCGCGTATACATTCGGCGGCGTGCGTGATCTGGTGCAGAACCACCTCTGGCAGCTCGGCCTGGGCGCGGGTGTGACCTTCTATTCCAAGCCGCCGGCGCTGGACCCGTTCTATGGGAACGATCCGGTGTCCTTTCATGTCTTCCTGCGGGTAAGGCCAGGACTAGGCGGGCACGGACATTAGTTGTAAGGAAGTTTTTGGCGATGCGCGCAAGCTGCCTCGCTCCGCCTGGGATGTCCGTCATTAGGAATTGGAGGTTCGTTGTTGTTTTCGTCCCCCCATAGACCGGTTCATTGAGGTAGCCTGAGTAGAAGAATTCCCTGGAGGCCCCGTGTCCATCAATACTCCCGAAGAACTGGCAAGCATGCGCGCTGTCGGCGAGATCGTGCGTCTCATGCTCGATGCCATGAAGCAGGCGGTCCGTCCGGGGGTAACCACAGCTGAGCTGGACGAGGTGGGCGGCCAGATTATGCGTCAGCACGGAGGACAATCCGCTCCCCAACTGGTGTACAAGTTTCCCGGCGTTAACTGCATCAGCCTGAATGAGGAAGCGGTGCATGGTATTCCTGGCAAGCGAACGGTGCAGGAAGGTGATCTGGTGAAGCTTGACGTCACGGTGGAGAAGGATGGCTTCATGGCCGACGCCGCGGTCACGGTTGCGGCCGGCCAGGTTCCGGAAGAAAGTGAGCGTCTGATTGCCTGCGCTGAGCGGGCCTTTGCCAAGGCGATGCTGGTCGCGCGGGCGGGATTCAGGGTATCGGAGATTGGCCGCGCAGTGGAGCGCGAAGTCCGCCGCAACGGTTTTTCCGTGATTCGCGATCTAGGCGGACACGGCATCGGCCGCACCATTCATGAAGCTCCGCGAGTCCCTAATTTCGCCGATCCCGCAGCCAGCGAGATTCTGACCGAAGGCCTGGTAATTACGGTTGAGCCGATAATTGCCGCCGGATCGGGTAGGGCGGTAGTAGCCAAAGACGGCTGGACGGTGTGCACGGCAGACCGCCGGCCTTCGGCTCATTATGAGCACACCCTGGTAATCACCAAGGGTGAGCCCATTCTGCTCACCGCGGCGGCGTAAGAGCAGGCTTCATCTATTTGCCTGGCTGCGGACGGTAGGACCAGAAGTGATTTAATTCTTCCCCAACCTGCACATTATTCTCCCCCGACGTTGGGGTGGCGTTCACCCCCGCGACCACTGCTTCGATCAGAGAGTGCGTCGGTGCCAGCGAACAAGCAGGATCGGTCGACGCCGCATCCCCGGCGACCAGAAAGGCCTGACAGCGGCAGCCGCCAAAATCCTTGTCACGGCGATCGCAACTTCTGCAGGGCTCCGGCATCCACAGTTCTCCGCGAAACTTCTGAAAAGCATCGGACTCACGCCAGATCCATTGCAGCGGATGGTTGCGAACATTATCAAATTGCAGCCCGGGAATTATTCCGGCAGCGTGGCAAGGCAAAACTTTCCCCGCAGGATCGATGATTAATAACTGACGTCCCCAGCCTCCCATGCAGGCTTTAGGGTAACGAGCATAGTAGTCGGGCACGACCGCCTCCACGTGAATACGTCCCGACAGGCGTTGTTGCGCCGCAGCGATGATTCGAATCGAGGCGTCCACCTGGTCGCGCGTCGGCAGCAGCGCGCCGCGGTTCTTGAAAGCCCAGCCGTAATACTGCACGTGGGCAATTTCCAGGCGATCGGGCTGGAGCGATTCGGCGAGCGCGATCATTTCCCCCAGATGATCGAGGTTCTGCCGATGGACGACCATGTTTATGGTGAAAGCAACTCCGGAGCGGCGGATCATCGGCGCCAGGTCGACCTTGAGCGCATGCGCGCGGGTTCCCGCAATCCAGTCTGCGGCGGATTGACGCGAGTCCTGAAAGCTTAGCTGCACGTGTTCCAGGCCGGCCTTCACAAGTGCGGTGAGCCGATTTTCTGATAATCCGATCCCCGAGGTGATCAGGTTCGTGTACAGTCCGGCGGAGTGCGCCGCATCGACGAGTTCAACCAAATCCGGACGCGCCAGAGGTTCCCCGCCGGTGAGATGAACATGCAGAATTCCCAGCCTGGAGGCCTGCTGCAAAACACTGACCCACTCTGCGGTGGTCAGTTCCGAAGATGACCCGGCCATCTGTAGCGGGTTTGAGCAGTAGACGCAGTGCAGAGGACAGCGATGAGTGACTTCTGCGATCAGGCCAAGAGGGTTAGACGGCATCAGAAATCCACAACCCGCTTTTCCTGCAGGCGTTCGAGAAAGTTGCCTACGTCGTCGCGTACCTTCTCCGGAGAGGAGGCGCTATAAAGAATTTGCAACTCATTCACGATCTGCTGAAAAGTACGCTGGCCGTCGCAACGTTCAAGAATCGCCTGGCCTGTCCCTTCGAGCCGGAGCGCGCCCTCCGGGAACAAAAGCATTTTTTTATCGCCCTCGCCAGACCAGCGGCACCCGGCCGCCAGGCGTGGCTGGCTGGAATCGAGGGGAGGGGCCATGGTCAGTGCTCCTCGGGATGAAATGCCCCCGGCGGAGGCCATGCTGGCTCAACATAGGAGTAGTAAAGCGCATCCAGCTGAGCCCACAGGATGTCGCATTTTTGGCGCAGAGCCTGAATCGCCGACTCCTGTTCAGACCGGGTGCGCGCATGATCAACCACATATTGAAGAGCAAAGTCGGCGTCAGCCGGAGCCTGATGAAGACGTGCTTCGAAATAGTCCAGCCCGCCAGCCAGCCAGGGATAAAACTGCCGGAGCGCTCCGATCCGCAGGGAAATCAGATCGCCGGAAAAAAGTTCCGTCAGCGAGGAGGCCACGGCTTCGAGCAAAGATCGAGTCCTTACCAGCTCAAGGTAAGCATCAACCGCATAGCGCACCCCGGGAAGCACCTCCTTGCATTTCATCACACGTTCGCGGCTCAATCCGGCGGCTTCCGCAAGCCGCAGCCAGCGCTCGATGCCCCCTTCAGGAGTGTTGTCGCCATCATGATCGAGAACCCGCTTACGCCAGGCACGACGGAAATTGGGATCATCACTGCGCGAGAGGATGATGGCGTCTTTGACCGGAATGCGGCTCTGGTAGTAATAGCGATTCAACACCCAGGCCTGCAGTTGCGGCCGGGTCAAACGGCCCTGGTGCATCAGCAGATGGAAAGGATGGCGGTGGTGGTAACGCTCCTCGCCGACCTGGCGCAGACGGGCGCGCAACTCTTCCACCGAGAGCAGGCGTGATTCGATCTGCGTCTCTACAGCTCGAAATGCCATCCGTCCTCTGCGACCTCCCATCCTGCGTCGCGCACCTGGCCATATTCAGGCCCGGACTCATCCAGCATAGGGTTGGTATTGTTGACATGCACGAAAATTTTCCTGGGGCCGCGCAATCCGGCCAATAGTTGCAGGCTCCCTGCGGAAGAAGATACCGGAACGTGCCCCATCTGGCGGGCTGTCTGACTCTTAGCCTCAATCTTTATCAACTCATCATCGCTCCAGAAAGTTCCATCAAACAGCAACACATCTTCCGATTGAAGCGCTTCAAGTTGCTTCAGCAAGGAATTGTCTATCGCCGGCACCACAGGGAAATAAGCCAGCTTTCCACCCGCGCTGGATTTGTAACTACGCTCCACAATCAGTCCTATCAATGCTTCCTGCGGCCGCAAGCCGGCGGCGCGCTCCGGGGAAACATAACTGGGAAAGCGCGGCTGCAGAGGTACTGGCAAACAGCGAATTGACGATGCCCGGGTTGCGGAATCCTCGCCAGAGATCGGAGCAAGCGGGAACGAAGTATTGGGAGTGATCTCGGTCCATTGCGCTTGCTTCGGCACACGCTGAAGCATTGCGAACATGCTGTTGTCGTCGCGGACAACCTGCCGTACAGACTCCGTTGCGAAGATGTGGAGAGGCTGCAGCTCACGAAGCAGCAAAAGTCCGAGAACCTGGTCCAAATCTGCGCTAGTGAGTACAACTCCGGCGATAGGCGATTGTCGCAGCCCGTCGCGTGGATTCAGAAATGAGTTGGCTTCGATCTGCGCCCGAAGATCGGGCGAGGCGTTCAGCAGAAACCAGCAACCACCATCATAGCTGATGGCCACCTGGAGCTGGTTACGGGCTTTGCCGTGGAAAGTACCAGCGCGGAGGGAATTACAGTTTCGACAAGCACAATTCCACTGCGGGAAACCGCCCCCGGCAGCCGAGCCCAGGATTTCTACGCGCATCCGGAGGGATTAGAGTTCGGCGCAGGCGTAGGAATTGATCTCGCAACCCAACTGAATTACTTGAAATTGAGGTTCGACCCATTGCATAGCCTTAAGTCTCCCCTACCCGTAACCGCATGTCAAGATGCAAGCATTTGCGACATATGGCGGCGCAGTTGTCCGCGGTTACTGAAGTCACTTAAGTCACTTAGCTGGAATATGGCAGGTAGCGAGGCCGCGCTTTTCCAGATACTGCTGGTGATAGTCCTCCGCCTCATAGAACGTCACCGCAGGAGCGATTTGGGTTACGATCGGCTTGCTATAGCGCCGGGACTTCTCCAGTTTTTCTTTCGATTCCCTGGCAGCCGCTTCCTGTTCGGGGGAATGAAAAAAGATGGCGGAACGGTACTGCGTCCCCCAATCTGGTCCCTGCCGGTTAAGTTGGGTGGGGTCGTGATTCTCCCAGAAAACGTCCAGCAATTTCTCGTACGAAAGCTTTGCCGGATCGTATTCCACTTCCACGGCCTCAGCGTGGCCGGTGCGGTCGGTGCAGACATCTTTGTAGGTAGGATCGGGAAGGTTTCCTCCGATGTATCCCACACGGGTGGAAGTAACTCCTGGCAGTTGACGAAACGTCGCTTCAACTCCCCAGAAACAACCGGCAGCGAAGGTGGCTTTGGCCATGTCGAAACTCTCCATGTGTGAATATTTTGCTTTAATTTGATGATCGCTAGCCGCAAAAGGCAAGTAAAATCACGGCATTTACATTGACGGAGCGGCATTCTCGCGATACAGTTTGTCTACTTAGTTCTCTCCCCCGCACACGAGGCTCTGTGGTTTTCAGCGTCTACCGATTCTATCGCAGGCGGACTCCCGTCCGTGTATTGCTGACGATTCTGTTGCTGGTTTCCACAGCTTTTGCCATCACCGGCTTCACGCCCCCGCAGCGCGTCGGATTCAACCTCGGAGATCAGTGGGAGCCGGCAGTGGCCGCGGACGGCTACGGGCACGTTTACATTCTGTATCCGCAATATGGCGGGGTACCGGATTGTCCCCATTGCCCGGTGCCCACGATGGTTCTGGTAATCAGCAATGATAACGGGACAACCTGGCAGCATCCTCGCCAGATCACGCCTCCTGGGACGCCGCAATTCGACGCTCAAATTGTGGTGGATCCTGCAGATCGCAGAACGGTCTACGCCGCCTGGCTTCAGAATGACAAGAGTGACGCGGTGGTAGCAAAGTCCGCCGACTTCGGACAGAGCTGGTCTGTGGTTGTGGCTGACCGCGGCGGTAGCGAGGCCGATAAACCAGTGTTGGCGGTCCGGGGGCACGACGTCTACGTTGGATTCGAGCGCGCACGGATGATGAGAGTGGCATCGTCGCATGACGGCGGAATCTCCTTTGTGCCGGCTGTTATCTTCGCCGGTGCCCCACTGGCGGGTGCGATGGCTGGCGGCGCCACAGTCGATATCGCAGGCAACGTTTATTTCGCATGGGCGGGATATGCCCGAAACGCCGACGTCAAGGGACGCGCGATTCTCTACACTACAAAATCAGCGGATGGTGGAAAGAATTGGACATTCACGCCCCTCGATGCTTCAGGGTCGCTGCCGGATTGCGCGGCCCAGCAGTGCGAGTGGGGTTATCTGGGCGCCCAGGTCACATTGGCGGCTGACGCTGCAGGCACCCTATATGCGTTATGGAACGCAGGCGCTCTGCCCAGCGATTCCGAGCGGCTATATTTCGCCTCCTCGACTACGGCGGGAGCCACATGGTCTCCCCGGCAGGATGTGTCACTTGCCCCGCAAGGGGCGGAGCACTGCTTTCCCGCACTCACAGCAGGAGCAGCCGGCGATGTGCGCATCGGGTGGATGGATACCCGCAATCGCCCCCTCTGGAATACTTACTACCGCAGTTCGTCAAACGGCGGAGCCACCTGGTCAGCCGAGACTCAATTATCCAGTTACGTACGAGGCTATTCCTACATTCAACCCGGAGGCTGCAGCTTTCCGTTCGGTGATTACTTCGAGATTAGCATCGACAGCCGCGGCGACACCCACGCGGTATGGGGCGAGGGACTCAATTACAACTCACCAGGTTCAATCTGGCACGCCAGCGGGCGCTAAGGTCAGGCTAAGCCTAATTTGCGCCGGCGGGAGCGTGGACTGTAGGAGTCCTTCGACTACGAAGGAAGATCGCGGGCGAACTTCCTGCTCGCTCAGGATGACAACTCTCTTCCCACAATCTTCGGGTGGTGCGGAACTGTTGCTCTTTGCGGTTTGCAATTAGTTGGATAGGGAATACTATGTCTCTCCTCGGTTAAAACCCTCGCAGAGGCAAATCCATGATCTTCAAGGGCGTGAATCTTTGGGCTGTCCTGGTGGCGGCCGTTTCCACCATGGTTGTGGGATTTCTATGGTATTCGCCGTTTCTATTTGCCAAGCCCTGGATGTTGGCCATGGGATACGATCCAGAGAACAAAGCCGCGACGGACGAAATGCGAAAGAGCGCGGGGAAAAGTTACGCTATTTCCTTCGTCGCGAGTCTTCTCGCCGCTTTCGTGCTGGGCAAAATCATCGATCTCAGTACTGTGGATTCAGCGCTCTACGGGATGAAAGTCGGTTTTGCGGTCTGGCTCGGTTTCGTGACCACGGTGCAGCTGACGGCTAACCTCTTCGGAAACCAGCCCACCAAGCTTTATCTCATCAACACTGGTTATCAGTTGGTGTGCTATCTGGTGATGGGAGCGATACTGGCCGTTTGGCCGCGGTAGCCGCCGGTCATTTCAGGACAGAATCTCTAGTCAATCCATTGTCATCGCACCGGTTAACGCTCCTACCTTTTCCACGTTATGTTCCCGGCACCAATTTTCCAGCTCGACGGCGATCTTTTCGGTTGCGACCGGGTCCCAATAGCTGGCAGTGCCAATCTGCACTGCGGTAGCTCCGGCCAGCATGAACTCGACGATGTCGACGGCGGTTGAGATGCCGCCCATGCCGATGATGGGAATATTTACTGCTTGCGACGCGTCATACACCATGCGCACAGCGATTGGCTTGATCGCGGGGCCGGATAGTCCGGCGGTCACGTTGGCGATGCGTGGCTTGCGGGTCTCGACGTCGATTGCCATTGCCACGAACGTGTTGACCAGCGAAATGGCATCGGCGCCAGCTTCCTGTGCAACATACGCCATCTGCGCAATACTGGTCACGTTGGGAGAAAGCTTCACGATCAGCGGCCGTCGCGAGATGCGTTTCGCGGTATTCACGATTTCATCAAGCGATCGTGGATCGCCGCCAAACTGAATTCCGCCGTGGGCCGTGTTAGGGCAGGAAACGTTCAGTTCGTAGGCAGCGATGCCCTCGCCTTCATTCAGAATTTGAATGGTTTCTTCGTAGTCCTCGCGGCTGTAGCCAAACACGTTGGCGAAGATAACGACATTCTTCAATTTTCGTAGCTTGGGCAGCTTGTCCTCTAGAAATGCGCGCGCGCCGATGTTTTGCAAACCGATTGCGTTGAGCATACCGGCCGGGGTTTCATACAGACGCGGAGGTGGATTGCCGGCCATTGGTTCCCGGGAGAGACCTTTAACCACGAAGCCGCCTAGTTTATCGAGATGGACAACGTCCTCGAATTCGATCCCATAGGCAAATGTTCCGCTGGCCGCGATCACCGGATTCTTGAGCGAGATACCCGCAAAACTGACGCTGAGATCGAGATTACGCGCTTCCGGCCCAGGGGAAGCCGTCATTGCGTGTGTCCCCGCGCCACCAGCGCTACGGGTTGAATCTGTTCCGACGGCATGCCGGAGCGCGGCCTTTCTGGCTCAGGATGGGAAGAACTTTCAGCCCTGCGGCTGGTGATAAGCGCCTCGGTGAGGACCCGTCCAACTGCGTGAGTGGGAGCATTGATCCCCAACAGCGACGCCAGCGTCACCGCCAAGTCCACCGGTTCGGCATGCGTACGGTAGGTTCCAGGCTGGAAGGGAATGCCATAAAAAACCAGAGGCACATGGGTGTCGTAAGTGTAAGGCGAAGCGTGATCGGTTCCCGTGCCCCCGACCGCATACGGAACCGGCACGCCCATCACATACCATCCGCCAAGCGGCGAATAGCTGTGCTGATACTTTCGTCCAATGTCGGTGTTCGGGACCCTGCCTTCCGCCAACTGAGAGCGAGTGTAGTAGTTTCGCAAGCCGGCTTCCTTCAAGGCTTCGCCTACGGCTCGTTCCGCGTCCTCTTCCTTCATCTTGATGGCGGCGAAAGTTTCCGCGTCCAGCCATGCCAGAGGGTAATCGAATTCTTTGACGTATTCAGCCGGCCGTCCCGGCGAGAGCTTTGAGGTCAGCCACTGATTCATTTGCGAGCGCATTTTTTCAATGGATAGATTTGTGGCAGGGATGTGCAGGCTTGAAGCGACGCTGGGCAAAGGCGCGATGCCATGGTCTGCAGATAGCGCGATCCACACGTTGGCCATTCCTATCTGCTGCCCAAGAAAGCTGAAAAACTCGGCCAGTTGATGATCCATGGTAAGAGCCAGGGCACGCATCCGCGGAGAATCTGGCCCAACGTGATGACCGAGAATATCGTTGGCGGAAAGGCCAATGACCAGCAAGTCTGTCGCCGGGCCACTGCCTAGTCTTTCGCTGGTGACCAATTCGCGAGCAAATTCAAGTTCATAATCGTTGGCCAGGGGAGTGGGGCCAACCAATTCATAGAAACTGGTTTCCTTCCCGGAAGCTCCGGCGACGGGAGACGTATTCCAGGCATTCCCCTGGCTGTCCGTCCACTCTTTGTTGAGGTATTTCTCTGCATGCTTGCCGTTGTTGAAGTCCTGCGCCCACCTGGGAAGTTCGTTGTGATAGTAGGTGGAAGTGATCCACAAACCAGTTTGGTGGTCGGTCCAGTAAGCTGCGTCGCTGGCGAACCCTGTCGACAGAATGGACGCACGATCTTTCAGCGCGATTCCAAAGACCCGGGACTTGCCCTGGCTGGCCAGCTTGAGCTCGTCTCCGAGCGTGTCGGCCAGTAGATTGTGCGGTGAAGCTCCGGCAACATTGCCGGGGATGCCAACCAGCCGAGTGTTATCGTCCTCGACCGAGGTGACCGAGCGCTTCTTTTGCGGATCCCACCACTTGTTGGCGACGATACCATGTCCGTTGGAGTAGGCTCCGGTTAACAGCGTCGCATGTCCTGGCGCAGTCCGAGTGTTCGCGTAGTCGTAGTTGCAA
>CATPBY010000457.1 GCA_955652845.1 uncultured Terriglobales bacterium
CCCCGACTGATCCTGGCTTGCGTTGTCGCGGTGGGAGCAGGTTGGAAGACATCTGGTGGGGCGCTTCGGGCATTCCATAAGCTTCAACCAGAGGCACGGCGAACGCAGCTTCGATTTTGTGAATGAGATCTGACGACAAAGGCGCGCTGCAGGAACGGATAAAACGCAGAGATGCGGCGTCGGCTGGTTTCTCGCGAGCACGCGTCAGGAGAAGCTGGTGCATAGTCGGCACTCCCGAATACCAGGTCACGCGATGCTCACGTACCATCCGCCAGAACCCCAACGCGTTGAACCTGGCTGGAATAACGACTGTGCCACCGGAAAGCAATGCCGCCATCGCCGATGCGATCAATCCATGAACATGGAACAGCGGCATGATGCAAAGCGAAACGTCATCCTGTGATAGCGAATACGTATTGGCAATGGTGGTGGCAGAAGCGATCAAATTGGAGTGACGGAGGGGCACACGTTTCGGCCGTCCCGTGCTTCCGCTAGTGTGGAGAATAAGGGCAACGTCGCCCGCCGCTGGCTGAGTGGCCGAGGTTCCTTTCCGAACATCCATCACGTGGACAATGCTGTGGTCCTTCAGTTCCACCTGGAACAAAGGGATTTTGCGTTCCACTGCTGCGCGGCGGGCATCATCCGCTCCCGCCGACGGACAAATCAGGATCCGGGCGTCGGTATCTTCCAGGAAAAAGAGAAACTCTTCGTAAGCGTAAGCCGGATTCAGTGGAGCGGCGGTGCCAGCAATGGTGGCAGCGAGAAAACTTACAATCATCGCCAAGCCGTTGGGAAGGGCGATGGCTACACGCTCGCCGCGACGGACGCCGGCGGAGGCCAGGGCGTCGGCCATAGCCATTACCTGTTGCCGAAGCGAATCATACGTGACTCGTATTTCCAGCTCCGGGGAAAGAATCGCAGTGTGAGCGCCGGCGGAATGCAAAACGTCAAGAAGCGTGTTCACCGAAGTCATGGTCATTACATTGCGCAGCAGAAATTGAGGTGAGCCGGCAAATCTTTACGATTGTGATCGCAACTTAAAGCTAGGGCCGGTAACCTTCGGCGGTTAGGGACTTCCTCAATTCCTCCAGCAGAAATTGCACATTCTCCTCTGTGGCCAAGGGGCCCATAATACCGATGCGAAACACTTTGCCGGCCAGCGGTCCAAAGCCGCCCAGGATCTCAATGCCCTGGGCATCAAGCAGCCGGCGCCGTACTTTGGCTTCGTCAACTCCTTCCGGCACACAGACCGTGTTTAGAGTGGAAATACGCTGTCCTTCCGGCACAAGCATGCGCAGACCCATTGCTTCCACTCCCTTCACAAACGCATCATGACAGCGGCGGTGCCGCTCCCATCGATTTTCGATTCCCTCTTCCGCTATGACCACCAGCGCCTCGCGCAGAGCGTAGAACATGGAAATCGGGGCGGTGTGATGGTAACGATGTGAGACGGTGGAGTAGTCGTAGATTAACTTCAGATCGAGATACCAGCTACGAACTGGCGAGGAGCGGGCGCCTAACCACGTCATAGCCCGCTGAGAAAGGAACATCGGAGACAACCCGGGAGGGCAGCTCAGTCCCTTCTGCGAGCAACTATAGGCGATATCGATCCCAGTCGTGGCCGCATCAACTGGAATTCCGCCTAATGACGTCACACAATCTGCGATGACCAGGGCGCCGGCGTCGTGTGCGGCGGAACAAATCGCGCTCCCCGCCTGCACCGCGCCGGTTGAAGTCTCCGCATGAACGTATGCGACCAGTTGCGGTTTTTCGCGCCGGATAAAGTCGGCCGCTTCCTTATCGCTGAAGGTTGTTCCCCAGGGCTTCTCGAAGCGAACAACGTTTGCCCCCTGGCGTTTGCCCATTTCGATGATGCGGTCACAAAAATAACCGTTCGCAAATACCGCAAGCTTTGTTCCGGATTCGACAAAGTTCGCGACGGATGCTTCCATCCCCGCGCTGCCTGTGCCGGATATTACCATTGTGGTCCCATCACCCGCGCCGAACGGGGCCCTCAGCAATTGCTGGATGTCCTGCATGACCTGTATGAAGAAGGGATCCAGGTGCCCTACGATGGGCTTCGACAGAGCTTCATACACCCGAGGATGAACCATGCTGGGGCCAGGCCCAAACAAATAACGACGCGGCGGCGCCAGGGAAGAATAGCGCGCGGTTGTTGCCGGACGTTCGTTTTGCGTGATGGCGCTCATCGTCGTATCTCCAAGTCGTGAAGTTGCAGGAAGAAGGTTCGATCAGTTCATTAGAAAAATACTATCATCCGTACCGGCGAGGCGCGGGAGTAGCGAATAAATGGCTGAATTTGGAATTTCTGCGGATTTCGATGGCGTCATCAAGTCCGCAAGGACCTCGCGCAGCCGCAGCACGTGTGGGGCTTCGGGATAACGAATGAGTGGAAGGATGACTCCAGTGTGGAGGTTCTTTCCACACTGGAGTCAGTCAGCGATTAAGGAAGGTAGTAACGGAAGGAGGTGAAGAACATGTTTTCGATACCATGTGGCTGCGTGCTGATGCCCTTCACCGCAGAGGCGCCCGCCCAGGCGTTGCGCACGATATACGAGTACTGCGGGCCCCACTGCAATCTGCCCTTGGGACCGTTGTAAAACTTGTACCAGAATCCAAAAGTACCTTCGATCAGGTTCCGCGTATCCCCGGTGCAGTTGGCTGGGGATGTGGGGGTGAAGCCGTTGTTGGTGGTGCCCGGAGGCAACTCAGTGGAGCACCCGGAGTCGTTAAACAATGGCGATCCATAGCCCACCGCTTTTCCTGAGGAGTTGAGCTGTGCGTATCGCTGTGCATATTCGACTCCGGCGTTGCCGTAGATGTCCAGCTTCGCTGAGTGATATTCCAGAGTTCCGAGTGTTTGCAAACTGCGCAAAAGCGCCAGCGTGCCATCGGGACGCACGGTCGCGTCCGCCAACCCACCTGTCCCGTAGCGGCCAACACCCTGGCCACCGAAGACGTGCAAACCGAGATCGACGTGCTTGTTGATCAGAGAGACGCGGCCGTTGGCACCAGCGCCCCAACCATTGGTGGAATTGTTCACTGCGCCGGCAGCGGACGGGCCGAGCACTCCGCTGCAAGTGGAAGTTGCGCCGGCCGATGCGCAAGGGAAAATCCGGTCGTGGAACTCATCGACCATTCCGAAGACTTCAAAGTGACTCCATTTCGAAGGCTCCAAAACCGCCTTAAGGACGATGTCCGGACCGGGGTTGAAAGCGTAGAGACCGTTAAATGCGTTATAAAGGCCGCCGCTGGTGCCCAGCGAGCCCAGCACAAAATTAGGGGAGTTCCCATGGGCCGCCAGGGTAGCCTGCGGAGCTTCCGCCGCCAAGGCGAGCCACAACTTGTCGCCAAAGTTTTTGGCGACACGAAAACCGTATTGCCGTGCCCAACTGAAGCCCACAGTGTATTGTGCGTCGATGGTCATGGGCAGCGCTTCAGAACGGTTATCCACTCCCTTTTTAGTCTCGGTGATCAGGCTCCACATTTGCCCGCCGGTAAAACTCCAACCGCTATCAAGCGAAGCCTGGCCCCAGGCCTGCCGCGCACGCAGGGTATAACTGTTGCTCTGATTGTTATTCGAAGTGACGCCGGCGGAAAGAAAATCGGCTTCAACGTAACCGGCCAGCTTCGCGCTCTTCAGTTTGCCTTCGGTCAACATCGAAACGCGCGATTGGCGTCCCGAAGCGAAAAACTCCGAAAGCTTGCTCTGCGAACTTCCGGGGAAAACTACGCTGTTCAAAGGTGTATTGACGTCAGACGCCAGCGCTCTCTGCCGCCACACGGTTTCCGCAGCCAGAAATCCGCCGGGAGTGATGGTTACTCCCTTGTAGTGAATGGCTAGCGGACTCTCCAAGCCGGCAGAGATCGATTTTTGTGTTTCCTGCAGGGTGAGCGCCGTGTTGGTTGAATTCTGCTTAAGATCGGAAACGTCGCTCGAGAGCGCCGTCACCGTTTGCTCCTGCTTGGCAGTGGCTGAAGCGGCGGCTTCCGCCTGGCTTTGCGCCTGAGTTGCTGCGGTCTGGCTCTGGTCCAGCCGCTGCTGCAGTTGTTGAATCGACTGATCGCGAGTCTGCAGATCCTGCCTCAGTTGCTGGATCTGCTGCTGCTGAGCATCGATTGCCTGCTTCATTTGACTCAACTGATTTGCAATGGCTGGATCGGTCCCCTGGGCCGCCGTCCTTCTTCTGGTGGTCTTCGCAGTAGCCGTTGCCGTGCTCTGCTGGGCCTGCGCTGCCAATGCCCCTAGCAGCAGCGTAAGCGCCAAAGCCATGACTCGCTTCATTTTTTCTTCTCCTATACAGAAGTAAAACTGCCGAATGACGAACCGAGCCCGTACCGAAGGTCCTCGGTGAATGTGAGTACTACATCCTAGCTTTCGCCCAGTTAACAACTGATGAATGAAAGTTGAACATCCCATGAATTCCGGGCGCTTTTAATGTGAAGAGATGCCAGAGAGGGACATTCGGAGTCAAGCGGAAATAGGCAGGGGCGACCGGCCAAATTACGCGGACGGCGCAAATGAAGAGTTTCGCGCAGCAG
>CATPBY010000458.1 GCA_955652845.1 uncultured Terriglobales bacterium
GAGGCATGCGCAGCCGAACTCGACTGAGAGGATCTTCATGGAGCATCTGGTCGATTCGGTCGCGCAGGGTGCTCATGCCGATGTCTTTCGCCGCCGAAACCAGAACCGTGGTCGCATCATCGCGCAGCGAATCCCGCTGCCTTGCGGCTAGCAGATCAATCTTATTCATCACTCGCAGACGAGGCTTTTTGTCTACTTCTAATTCTTTCAGTACCTTATCCACCTGGGCATCCTGCTCTGCGGTAAGGGGACTGCTTGCGTCGGATACATGCAGGATTAAGGCCGCACGCTGCACTTCCTCTAAAGTCGCCCGGAACGCCGAAACCAGCGTGTGCGGCAAATTGCGGATAAAGCCGACCGTGTCCGACAACAGGACTTTTCTCCGGGAAGGTAACTCTATCGAGCGAATTGTCGGATCCAGAGTGGCGAACATTCTGGGAGACTCAAGCACGCTGGCTTGAGTGAGAGCATTGAACAAGGTCGACTTTCCTGCATTGGTGTAACCCACCAATGCTACCGTGGCCACGGGCACAGATTCCCTGCGCTGCCGCTGCTGAGCGCGAATTCGTCGAACGCTCTCGATTTGCTCCTTGACATGGCGGATGCGCCGGTAAATTTTCCGCCTGTCAGTTTCCAGTTGGGTCTCACCCGGACCACGCGTGCCAATGCCGCCGCCCAGTTGCGACATTTCGACACCGCGTCCGCCCAGCCTCGGCAACATGTACTCGAGTTGGGCCAACTCCACCTGCAACTGGCCTTCACGGGTGCGCGCGTGCTTGGCAAAAATATCAAGGATCAGCTGGGTGCGATCAATTACCCGTGTATGGACGACGTTTTCAATATTCCGTTGTTGCGAGGCTGTCAGGTCGTGATCGAACAGCAGAAGATCGGCTGAGACTGATGCCGCGGCGCCTGCGATCTCCTCGAGTTTTCCTTTTCCGATAAGAGTGGCCGGATCAGGCCGGGCGCGGCGTTGCAGGAACTCGCCGGCAATTTCCGCCCCCGCGCTCGTCGCCAGGGAGCGGAGTTCATCGAGCGATTCCTGCGCAGAGAATTCAGGAATGCCCGGTGGTTGGGACGCAGCCGGCGGCTTGGCGCTCTCGCGCGCAATCTGCGCGCTAATGGTCAGCGAGCTTTTCGAAGTTTTAGCCCCTGTCAAGCGGCGACGCCGGGCACGGTAGTCAACCCCAACCAGAAATGCCCGCTCCTTGCGCATCCCATGGCCATTCGCGCCTGGCGAAAGCCGCGCGTGCGCCGGCTTTTGGGAAGCTCTTGATTCTGAACTGCGCAATGAGCGAATGCCTTATCCTTCCGTGCCCGAGGGCCGGGGAACTGAGATTGGCTCGGGGCTGGGAGCTGGCGTGGCAACCACGGTAGGCCGGTCACCGTGGCTGTGCGCCGGCCTACCTATGGCAACCGTGGAAATCGCATGCTTGAAAATTAACTGCTCCTGGTTGTTGCTCTCCAGTACCACGGAGTATTTATCAAAGGAACGAATGCGGCCCGTTAACTTCACACCACTCAATAAATAAATGGTGATATTGCTCTTCTCTTTGCGGGCTGTGTTGAGGAAGGAATCCTGAATGTTCTGCGCTGCCGGCTTGCTTTCCATGGCCGATCTCCTAGGCTCTCTTGATTTCAACCCAGCACGTCCGCGGAGGGAATTTTCTCGCGAACCCGACGGCTGCGTGAAGGCTTCTTCTGTACCCTATCGAACCGTCGATTCCGCTTTGCCAAACTGCTCCGCGTCGTTACCTTTTACGATACGGCCTTGTCCTTCACTTTTCAAGCCAGCCTTTTCGCCGGTTGACATGCTCGGTTCGAAGTGTAACCATGCCTGCGCATTCATAGGCAGACAACAAATTATTTGGATGCGAATCCAGGATGTATCCCTGGAAGCTTTCTTCTCGTTGTTTCAGATTTCAGGTTTCAGGGTTTCAGGCGTTGTTGTTCAGGCGGCCTTCGCGCCGGCAACTCAGGGTCAGTAGTTAGCGGAGAAAAATATATGCCTGCGATCGCTTTGTCCCTCTCATGGATAATGCCTACCCACACTGGAACTGAAGCGCTTGCCTTCCTGCTGCGATGGATCCACTTCATCGCCGGAATCACCTGGGTGGGATTGCTCTATTTCTTCAACCTGGTCAATGTGCCGTTCATGAAGCAGGTGGACGGCGGCATGAAGCCGAAAGTTCTCCAGTTCATGACCATGCCCACACTGCAATTATTCCGCTGGAGCGCGCTGCTGACGGTTTTCGTGGGCTTCTGGTACTGGGCGCAAATATATGTCGCCGCCGACGCCGAGCGCATGGGCGTCAGTCCTTTCAGCACAATCGGTTTGTTTCTATTGATCTGGATCGGCAGCTGGGCGATTCTGTTCTTTATGATTTTGCGGACACCAAGTGGTTACGTGCTGGGCGCCGTGACCGCGGTCGTCATCATCGTTGCCAGCTGGCTGTTTGTGAACTTCGTCCCCCTCGGCCAGGATGACAACCACGTGCTCTCTATTGGGATAGGCGGTGGATTCGGTTTCATAATGCTGTTCAATGTCTGGGGAGTGATCTGGCCCAACAATAAGAAGATCATTCGAGGGACACTGGCTGGCACTCCTCCGGCAAATGCGGCGGTACTGGCCCGTCAGGCATTCTTGGCGTCCCGGACCAATTTCTTCTTGTCTGTTCCCCTGCTGTTTTTCATGGCCGCCAGCTCCCACTA
>CATPBY010000459.1 GCA_955652845.1 uncultured Terriglobales bacterium
CATTAGGTACCGTCCAGCCCTCATAGATGCCGCTGTCTAATCGGATTGCCGGCCCGGAAGGTTCCCGCAGCGAGGTGATCTTGCCGGGGCTGGGAAAGTAATTGTTATCTGGATCCTCCGCGTAAATTCGGCACTCCATCGAATGCCCGCGGAGCAGAATCTCCTCCTGGGCGAAGGGCAATTTTTCCCCGAACCCAATGCGAAACTGCAACTGCACAAGATCAGTTCCGGTAATCAATTCGGTTACAGGGTGTTCCACCTGCAATCTCGTATTCATCTCCAAAAAATAAAATTTCTTGTCCTGATCAACCAAAAATTCAACCGTGCCCGCATTGGTGTAGCCCGCAGCCTGAGCCACACGCACGGCAACTTCGCCCATGCGCCGCCGCATGTCCGCATCCACTACTGGCGACGGCGCTTCCTCCAGAACTTTCTGGTGCCGTCGTTGAATGGAGCATTCGCGTTCGCCAAGATAAACCGTGTTGCCCTGCTCATCCGCCAGCACTTGCATTTCGATATGCCGGGGGTTGACGATTGCCTTCTCGAGATAAACTTCGCCGTCTCCAAAGGCTCGCTGCGCTTCACTGCTGGCGGCTTCCATCGCGGAATTCAGTTCTTTCGCATCGTGCACCAGCCGCATTCCCTTGCCGCCGCCGCCCGCCGCCGCCTTCAGCATCACGGGGTAACCGATCTTCGATGCCGTCTCTTCTGCTTCCCGGGATGACTGCAATCCGCGGGAAGTTCCCGGAACAAAAGGGATGCCATTCTTTTCCATCTGTTGCCGGGCGCGTGTCTTCGAGCCCATCAACTCCATCGCAGCCGGCTCCGGCCCGATGAACTTGACCCCGGCGTCAGCGCAAGCCTGTGCGAACTTCGCATCCTCGGAAAGAAAGCCGTAACCGGGATGAATCGCGTCGGCGCCACTGCGCCGGGCCACCTCAAGGATTCTTGGGATGTTAAGGTAGGATTCCGTTGCAGTCGACGGCCCGATGGAGTAGGCCTCATCGGCCAACTGGACATGCAGCGCTGCCCGGTCGGCTTCGGAGTAAACCGCAACCGGAATGATTCCCATCTCGCGGCACGCGCGGATCACGCGGACCGCAACTGCTCCGCGGTTGGCGACAAGGATTTTCTTGAACATCGCTTTAATGGCGCCCTTACGCCAAATCCATTTTAATTTTACAGAAGGCTGCCTGAATAACCTGCGATGGCATCCCGCCCGCATGCGGGGTATGATCGGCGGGGACTCGCGCTGCAGCGAGGAACGGTCATCTTGCTTGACCCAGGTTCGTGGCTGTTGCGGGCAGAAACCTTCGCTCCTCAGATGCGTCGTACCGAGCAGAGGTATGAATTGCGTCCCGGCGCGGTATTGTGGCTGTTTCAAGCGGGCTTTCTTGTCGACCGGGAACCAGACCTGCGCGCCGAACTTGCCCAGTATGGTTGCGCCGGACCACGAAACTTCGGACAAAACATCTTCCTCTGCCAATTGACGATGACTCGCTCCACATATCCAGCTTCTATGAAATGACGAGGCAATTCTGAACGGTACTCTTGTGGCGAAAAGAGTCCAAATGGAAAAGCCCGTCCGCTTGGACGGGCTTTTTACTCCTCTTGCCAATCTAACCCGATTACTTCGGCTGGTCCATGGTAATGCCCTGCACACCGGGCTGCTTTTCCGCCTTGATTTTCTTGGTCGCCATGGTTTTATCCACCCATTCATCGGCGGTCTTCAGGTCCGCAGCTCGCGCCGCGGGATCATCGCACTGCACGTCCGCGCGCTCGCGATATAGCAAATTCATGTAAGCCATGGCGTCATCGTAATCCGCTCGTAACTGGAGCGCTTTGTCCAGCATCCCGATTCCGTCCTTGATCACATCAGAATTCCTATCTCGCAACATGGTGCAGACTTTCTTGTCTTTGAGTGGCTCCTCCGGCTTCATTCCCAGCTTGGCGCGTTCTTCCATGCGAGGCTGGTAGGCCTGGGTCCAGTCAATCACGGCGACCGAGTAATAGGACTCGGGATCGTTCGGGTCCAGGTCAACCGCCTTGCGATAGTAGCTCTTGGCATCCTCAAACTTCTTCATCTGCAGATACAGGTAGGCGATGCCCTTCGTGCTATTGATTTTCTGCTCGCGAGCCGGCTTGTGGTCAAGAACCGACTTGTACTCCTCAATCGCCTGCTGCCCCATGCGGTTATTGTCCTCGGTGTCGGCTCCGGGAATGTATTGCTGGGCATAGGCGGTGGCCAGGTACAAGCGCGCATTCAGCAGGGCAGGGTCCAGGGAGACAGCTTTCTGAAAGTGGTCGATTGCTTCTTCATATTTCGCATTCTTGTAGGACTGCACGCCTTTGTTCAGTTGATCGCGCGCCTGCAGCTTGCTGCAGGCCACGCCGGAAGACAACGCCAGGCCGACCGCCATCATTGCCAGCACTTGTACGCTTTTTTTCATTGCGTTGTAAGTCTCCCTTGCCACGGAATCCGAAGGAAATGATCAGCCGGCAGGACCGAGAACCAGGATTGCGTCTTCAACTTTTCCGGTGCCGGCGCTAACCCCTTAACCGCCTGCTTCGATCTTGGCTGTAATCAGGCCGACTTTGTCGACACCCGAAGCATGGGCGATGTCAATTACATTGGCCACATCGGCGAACGGAATACTATCATCCCCTTTGACGAACATCACCTTTTCCGCACGGGTTTTGAAGATATCGGTGAGCCGTCCCTGCAGGTTCTCCCAGGTTGTATCCTCGGAGTTGATCTTCAAAGCGGGAGCCTGGCCCGCGCCGCGATCAATTAATTGCACGACGATAGTGCGGTCAGGCGCCTGGTTCTTGGGTGCATTCGGCGGCGGCGGCTGGGGCACCAGGGCATCCAGCCCTTTCGGGGTCAGGGGTGTGATTACCATGAAAATAATCAGTAATACCAGCAGCACGTCAATGAGCGGAGTAACGTTCATGTCCGCGCTTTGACCACCCTTGGCGCCTCCTGCTGTCATTCCCATATTTCTTCTCCTGTGATTTCTGCGGCCTATTCTGCTCTATTGATCTGCTCTATTGACCGGCAGGCGGAGTTGTTGTGGCCGGCGCCGCGGGTGGTGCCGCTGTTGTCTTTCTTTGTTCAGTCAACAAGCCCAACTGATCGACTCCTGCTGCGCGCACGTTGTCCACGACCGCGACCACAGATCCGAATTTCGCCCGCGCGTCCGCCTTTACATACACTATTTTTTCCTGCTTGTTGGCGATGCGGTCTTTAACCTTGCCGGTCAGTTGATCCACCGGAAGCTTATCGTTCCCGAAGTAAACCGTGCCATCCCGCATGACGGCTACCAGCAGGGCATCCTCTTTATCGGCATCGGGCATGGGGGTTGGGTTGTTTACTTGTACCAGATCCACACTCTGGCCGTGCTGCAACATAGGGGTGATGACCATGAAGATGATCAGCAGTACCAGCATAACGTCCACCATTGGTGTGACGTTAATAGCGGAGCTGACGTTCGCTCCCTCGTTTCGTTTTGCGAGTGCCATGGCGTTACCTCTCTCAAGCGCTGAATTGCGCCAATGCCTTCTTAACAGCTTCGGCTTGAGCTTTCAGGGCGCCGCAGCCTCGCGGCGCCCAGTCGGCAACTCATAGCCGCAGCAAAGGCCGCTAGGTGCGGCGCATTCCCCGGCGCTTCAGGAAATAATCAATCAATTCGCTCGAGGAGTTGTCCATCTCCACGTCGAAGGCTTCTACGCGGCCGGTCAGATAGTTAAACATCATCACCGCCGGAATAGCCACGAACAATCCGATAGCAGTAGTCACCAGCGCTTCCGAAATACCGCCTGCGACCGCGCCCAGACCGGTAGCCTTCTGCGTAGAAATTTCACGGAAGGCGTTCAGAATACCCATCACCGTGCCGAACAGGCCCACGAACGGCGCTGTCGATCCAATGGTGGCCAGCCCGCCCAGTCCGCGCTTCAACTCGGCGTGGACAATTGCTTCGGTGCGCTCGAGGGCGCGCTTGGAGGCTTCGATGGTTTCACCGGGAATCTCACCGCTTTCCTGGTGGGCGCGGAATTCCATCAGGCCAGCGGTCACAACCTTGGCCAGATGGCTCTTCTTGTTGCGCTCGGCCACCTTGATGGCCTCGTCTATTTTGCCATCTCTCAGAGCGCCCGCGACCGCTGGTGCGAACGCCCGCGACTGCTTCCGGGCGGCATTGAATGCCATCCAGCGGTCAATCATCACCCCTATCGACCATCCAGACATGATGAACAGAATGATCACCACCGCCTTAGCGATGATGCCCATCTGGCGCCATAGGGAAAGTGGGTCCCACTGTACCGATTGTTCCTGTAACAGCCAGGTGGCCGTGGTGGATACCGTGCTCAGAGTATGTGCAGCTAAGTTGGCTACGAACATGAGTTGCTTCTCCCTCCTCAGAACTTGTTAAATGCGGTGTCGCTGATAAATCCCGGGAAATCTTCAAAAGCTCGGCTGCTTTAAGGAAAAAGGCAACGGTAGCGCCCGAAACGTTCCTCGCCCCAGCCGCTTATCAAAATCTATATCGCCAGGGAAACCTTAGCCTCCGGATAGCGAGAAAATCACTGTAATCTGGGTGTCAACTTCTACCGGCTCGCCATTCAAAATGTACGGCCGGTACTTCCACTGCTTCACGGCCTCGATAGCGGCCGGAGCCAGCATAGGATGCCCGCTGATCAGGTGAAGGTTTTCGATACTTCCATCTTTGCTGATCTCAGCCTGCAAAAGCACACTACCTTGGATGCGCGCTTGCCGCGCCAAAGGCGGGTAGTTAGGCTGAACTTTACGCAGCAGCAGACCCTGGGTTACGCCCTGCGACACGCGCACCCGTTGCGGCGTCGCTATCTTAGGCACGGCCATGGGGGTGGAGTTGATAATGCCGCCGATCACTCCTCCCATTTGCCCTCCGGGCACGCCGCCCGGCACTCCACCCACGACTCCGGCCATTGTGTTCATCGGCGGCGGAGCCTCTTCTTCCTTGATCATTTGTACTTTCTCGGGAATCTTGGTGGGGGTGCGCAGCTGGCCGTTAATGATGTCAGTCTGAATCTGCTTGACTACCTTGACCGGAGCCGCTGCCGGCGGCGGGGGTGGGGGCGGAGGAGGCGGAGGCGCCACCAGGAATGTCATAAGCTGGGTCTTTGGCAGGGCTTCGGTGAATAACAGAGGAATCAGTACCAGTACACCGATCAGCCCCACCTGTAACACGAATGAGAGAGCCGTCGTCGCACCTCGCTTGGTCTTCAGCTTTCCACCAGATTCGATCAGGCTGTCTTCAAACATAGAGGTCTCCTCCTACACCAGCCCTACACCCGCTTAGACACCGCCCACGCCCGCTCAGTTCCCGAATTGGCCACCACTCTGGCAGATTCCATCGCGGTTATCGTTCAGATCTAAATCCTTGTGTGCTAGCTGCTTACACCCGCCTTGGAGTCCTTAGCCCGCGCCCGGTTGGGAACAGGGCGCCCGCCCTTGCCCTCAATCGCTTTACCGCCCGGCCCAATCACGGGCCGCGCTCCCCGTTTGGTTCGCCAATCCTGGTAGGCCACCAGAATCGGCGCTGCAATGGCAATCGAGGAATAGGTACCAATCAGAATGCCGATTACCAATGCAAAGGAGAATCCATGGAGCACTTCTCCACCAAACAAATACAGAGCCAGCACCGTCAGGAATGTTAAGCCCGCTGTCAAGATGGTCCGGCTCAAGGTCTGATTAATGCTGCGGTTGACGATGTCCGACAGCTTTTCCCGGCGCATCAGCTTCAAGTTCTCGCGGATGCGATCGAAGACCACGATTGTATCGTTGTTGGAATAACCGATCAGGGTCAGGATGGCTGCTATCACGGTCAGAGAGATTTCCTTATTCGCCAGCGAAAAAGCGCCCACCGTGATCAACGTATCGTGAAACACAGTAACCACCGCGGCCACACCGTAAATACACTCAAATCGGAATGCCAGGTATACCAACATGCCAGCCAGGGAGTAAATCACCGCCCACTTGGCTTGACTTTGCAACTGTTTTCCGACCTGGGGTCCGACTATTTCCACCTGATATATCCCGAAATCCGAAAGATAGAATCCGTCCTGAAGTGTGGTTACGACTGCAGGGTCGACCAGACCCTTCAGATCGTCGAAGGAACTTAGCACGCCGCCCTTAGTCTTATCCCGATAGTTAACAATTCGTTGCGCAACATCGGTGTAACGTTGGTTAGCATCCGTGGCTGCGTGCAGTGGATCTTTATTCAGCAGGTAATTCGCCAGCGTCAAAGCACTGGAATTGTTGAGGTCCTGCTTGCCGGCCGGCGCATTTGTCTCCAGCGCATTGATGACCTTGATCTTGCCTTCATCCAGCGCCTTCTCGCTGGTTTCCTGCACATCGAGGTCAATCAACACTTCATTGCTCGCAGGAACTCCCAGCCGCTGAATCCGGGCCCGTCCGAGACCGACCCGCCCCAAGGCGGCGCGGATGGCATCGTCGTTTGGAGGATGCGAGAACTTGACATAAACCAGCGTGCCCCCACGGAAGTCTACACCCAGCGGAATTCCATGCCAGAACAACATGGAAAGAATCCCCGCCACGCTGAACACCAACGAAAAGGCGAGAAAATACCACTTCTTGCCAAGAAAATCTATGTTTGGATTGCGAAAAAATTCCACTCTGCTCAAAACCCCTTATCAGATCATATGGGGACGGCCACTCGCCCCCGAACATACTATATGCTCAATGCCTCGCCCCGCTGCTTGCGGCTGAGAAGCCAGTCAAAAATCATTCGCGACACGAAAACCGCGGTGAACAAATTGGCCAGCAGACCGAATGTAAGGGTGACCGCAAACCCCTTCACCGGCCCGGTGCCGAACAAGAACAGGATTGCCGCCGAAACGATGGTGGTGACGTGCGTATCCACGATCGTGATCCAGGCGTGACTGAATCCCTGTTCCACTGCCGAAGGCGGCGTTTTCCCATTTCGCAGTTCTTCGCGAATGCGCTCGAAGATCAGGACATTGGAATCCACGCCCATGCCGACGGTCAGGATCACGCCGGCAATTCCGGGCAATGTCAGGGTCGCGCCAAAATAGCCCATGAACCCGAGCAGGATGACCAGGTTCAGAATCAGCGCGATGTCGGCATTGATTCCTGCGCCGCGATAGTACACCAGCATGAAGATCAAAACCGCAAGCATCCCAATAATCGCGGCTCGAACCCCGGCACGGATCGAATCAGATCCCAGCGACGGCCCTACAGTTCGCTCTTCGAGATACTTGATGCTGGCCGGCAGCGCGCCGGAATTCAGCACCAGGGCAAGGTCTTTAGCGTACTGTTCGGTCATCCCGCCGCCGCTGATGCGCCCCTGATCGCTGATCTCCGACTTGATCACGGCAACTTCCTGGACCTTGTTGTCGAGAACGACCGCCAGGTAATCGTTAATATGCTCGCGAGTGAACCGCGAAAAACGCCGCCCACCTTCTCCGGTCAGGATGAAACTCACTTCCGGCCGGCCAGTCTCGTCGCGGCCGACATTCGCTTGTCTCAAATCGTGGCCGGCAACCGCCGAAACGCGGGAAATCAGGTACACAGCGTCTTCGATAACACTGCCACCTTTATTCTTGCCGTGAATCAGCACCGCATCCGCGGGAAGCACTCCATTATGCGCGGCTAAAACGCCCTGCTCGTCCGGATAGCCCTGCCCATTGTCCAGCGCCTGCCGAATCTCCAGCATGGCGGTAGACTGCATAATTTCTTTTACCCGCGCTGGATCGTCCACGCCCGGCAACTGCACCAGAATCTGGTATTGGCCCAGCCCATGTTCCTCAATCACCGGCTCGCTGACTCCCAGTTGGTCAATGCGGTTGCGAATTGTCTCAATCGCTTGCTGGACCGCCTGGTTCTTGAGAGAGGTCAGCGACTGCGGCTTCATGGCCAGCGTCCAACTATTATCCGCTCCGGAAACGGATTCATACTCCGAGAGCCGGTCGCTGACAATCGACCGCAAATCCGAGCTTGATTCCGGCGGCACTCCCTTGATCACAATTTTGTCTGGAGTATTTACCGGATCAGGCTTGCTGACATCGGCATAGTTGATTTTTTTCGTTCGCAGCGCGTCTTTAAGGCGCTCGACCGCCCGGTCGCTATCAGCATTCACCGCATCGTTAACCTGAACCTGCAGGATGAGGTGAGTTCCGCCCTTCAGGTCCAGCCCAAGATGGATGCGGTCCTGCAATGACGCGAGAAGACCGTGCCCTGATACCTCCTTAGGAACTCCGAATATGCCAAATAGAAATATCAGCAGTATTGCGGCGACCAGTCCGAGCTTCCATACTAAATTCTTGTTCATGTCCTGATAACAACTTCCCTTAAGGTTTTACACTCGGGTTCAGAGAGTGCTCTCACCCCGATTTACTGGCCGTTTCCTCACCCGTCCCCACGGACACAATCGAAGCCCGGCTTACTTCCAGCCGTAAATTATCGGGGGGAACGCGCAACTGGAGATAATCGTCTTTCAGCGAAATGATAGTCCCGCGCAGCCCGCCGCTTGTCACCACCTTGTCGCCCGTTTTCAACTCCGACAACATCTGCTGCCACTTCTTCTGCCGCCGCTGCTGGGGCATGATCAAAAGAAAATAGAAGATGGCAAAAATGAAAATCAGCGGAGCAAAGCCCAGCCAGCCCATAGAGCCGCCACTGCTTTGCAGTGCCAAGAAATATTCTGCGCTCATGAAGACCTGGAGACCCGGTTTCTACTAAACAGTTCGGGCCATGCCTGCCGAGGCTTCAAGCCCTGTGCAAATTTACCGCAGGAGTTCTCGATTTCGCAGGCCGGAGATTCTTCAGCTTCTGGCACGAACCGGGGATGCCAAGCTACGGTTTCCGTTGAGACTGCTCACCAGAAAGAAAACAGGCCTTCTTCCCAAGTGCAATAGAATGACGCACCGCCCGCATGGTGTCAAGGTAGAAGCTGAGGTTGTGGATGGTATTCAGGACCTGCGCCAGTACCTCATTCGACGCATAAAGATGCCGCAGATAAGCTCGTGAATAGCGCCGGCACACCCGGCAGCCGCAAGCCGGGTCCAGCGGCCCTTCATCTCCGGTGTAACGCGCCTGTTTGATGGAGATTTTGCCCTCGGATGTGAACAACAGCCCGTGCCGCGCCGCCCGCGTGGGCAGAACGCAGTCCATCATGTCAATACCAAGCTTGGCGTATTCAACAATCTCCTCAGGGGTTCCAACACCCATGAGGTAGCGCGGCTTCTCGCGGGGAAGATGCTCGATGGTCGCTTCCACAATCTGTCGCGTCAGCTGGCGCGGCTCTCCGACGCTGAGCCCGCCAATGGCGTACCCGGGGAAGCCGATCTCAATGGTGCGTTCCGCGGACTCTTTGCGGAGAGCGGGATCCATGCCGCCCTGCACGATGCCAAAGAGCGTCTGCGAAACACACGTAGGGACATTCTGCTTGCGCTGTTCAAAATATTTCTTGCTTCGCTCGGCCCAGCGCAGCGTCAACTCCATCGACTGCCGCATCCGCTCACCATCCGCCGGATGCTCCGTGCACTCATCAAACGCCATGATGATGTCGGCGCCCAGCCCGATCTGCGCCTCCATCGCGCTCTCTGGACTGAGGAAATGCGAGGACCCATCCAGATGCGAGCGGAAGGTCACACCTTCCTCAGTTACCTTACGCAGCTCATTCAAGCTGAAAACCTGGAATCCGCCGGAGTCCGTCAGGATGGCTCGCTGCCACGCCATGAAAGAATGCAACCCGCCCAGTTTGCGGATTTGATCCACTCCCGGCCGCAAATACAGATGATAAGTATTCCCCAGCAGGATCTCGACGCCCAGTTCTTCCAGCACATCCTGCGGCACGCCCTTCACCGAAGCCAGCGTCCCCACTGGCATGAAGACCGGGGTTTCGACCGCGCCATGATGGGTGATCAGCCGCCCGAGCCGTGCGGCGCCGGCCGTAGCCTCAATCTCGAACTCAAGGGACACGCTTCGTATTGTATCGAACTGTATCGAACCTCGGAGCGACAGGTGACCTCATCTGCGCGCCAAGCGAAGCTCGGCTGCAAAAATTATGTGAACATGATCGGGCATCACCGCAACCGGGAGAAGATCAACCGTCCACTGATGTCCGTGAATACGGGCTTTCATCACGACGCGCGCCGGCCCAGTCAGGTAACGTGCATGGTCGGAAGATGCAAAAGGTTAAAAAGTGAGGTTTGCGATCACGCTGCAGATACGGGAGGTGCCGGCGATAGAAAGCCTTCGGCACTGCCAAAGCCGGCTGGGCAGGCGGAACACCTGCCCTTACGTCAGGTACCGGTTTGGGAAGGCTTAGATTTTGGCGCTCTTCTCCGCGATCAGCTTTCTGATCCTTTCCACGAATTCTGCGGCTGGCATGTCTTCGGTCGTATCTTTACCCCGGGTACGCACGTTGACTTTGTCCGCCTCCGCTTCTTTATCTCCGACAACCAGTAAAAATGGCACCTTCTGCATGGCATGTTCGCGGATCTTGGAATTCATCTTCTCGTTGCGGGCGTCGACGTGCACGCGTACACCGATGGCTTTCAACTGGTCCGCAACTTTGTGGGCATATTCAGCATGACGCTCACTGATAGGGATCATCACCGCCTGTACAGGCGAGAGCCATACCGGAAACGCGCCGGCGTAGTGCTCGATCAGCACGCCGAAGAAACGCTCAACAGATCCATACAGCGCGCGATGCACCATCAATGGCTGCTTGCGCGAACCGTCTTCGGAGACGTACTCCAGAGCAAAACGCTGCGGCAGGTTGAAATCAAACTGGATAGTAGAAAGCTGCCATAGGCGGCCAATGGCGTCGAGCAGCTTAATATCAATTTTGGGGCCGTAGAACGCGGCCTCCCCGGGGATGGTCTTGTATTCGATTTTGCGGCGCTTGAGCACGTTCTCCAGCGATTGGGTTGCCAGGCTCCACTGAGCTTCGCTGCCGACGAAATTTTTACGATCCTCCGGATTCCAGGTTGAAAGCTCGGTCTGAAACTGATCAAAACCAAAATCCCGCAGCACGTCCAAAGCGAAATCGAGGCAGGCTTCAATTTCACTTTCGATCTGTTCAGGAGTGCAGAAGATATGGGCGTCGTCCTGGGTAAAGCCGCGGACCCGCAGCAGGCCGTGCATCACGCCCGAACGTTCGTAGCGGTATACCGTCCCAAGTTCGCCCAGACGCACCGGCAAGTCGCGATACGATTTCAACGAGTCTTTGTAAATCAGAATATGAAACGGGCAGTTCATGGGCTTCATGCGGTATTCCGCGTCGTCCAGCTCCATGACGTCGAACATATTCTGCGCGTAATAGCCTTCGTGCCCGCTGGTCTGCCACAACTGCCGCCGCGCCACGTGCGGCGTGTAGACTAGCGAGTAGCCGCGCTTCAAATACTCCGAGCGCATCCAGTCTTCCTTCTCTTTGCTGATAATTCCGCCCTTGGGATGCCAGAAAATGAGACCTGGTCCCGCCAACTCCTGAATAGAAAACAAGTCGAGCTGCTGGCCCAGCACCCTATGGTCGCGCTTCCTGGCCTCTTCCTGCTTGTGGACGAAATCGTCAAGGTCCTTCCTGGAGAAAAACGACGTTCCGTAAATCCGCTGCAGTTGCGGATTGTTCTCGTCGCCCAGCCAGTAAGCTCCCGCGATATTCAGCAGCTTGAAAGCTTTAATTTTTCCCGTCGAAGGAATATGCGGGCCGCGGCAGAAGTCAATGAACTTTCCGGTGCGGTAGATGGAGATTTTTTCATCGGGCTTGGTGAACTGCTCGATGAAATGGCACTTCATGAAGTCCCCTTCTTTTTTGAACTCCTGCAGGCCCTTATCGCGAGGCAGGAACTCGCGCGCGTACGGAATATTCTGTTGCACCAGTTCCTGCATCTTCTTTTCGATTTTCTGCAGGTCTTCCGGAGTGAAGGGGGTTGGACGGTAAAAGTCGTAAAAAAAACCGCTCTCGGTTGCTGGACCGTGGCCAAGTTTGGTTTCAGGGAACAGCTCCAGAACCGCAGCAGCCAGCAGGTGGGCTGATGAGTGCCGGTAAACTTCTAACGCTTCGGGATCGCGATCAGTCAGGATGCGCAGGTCAGTATCTTTTTCGAGGGGCCGGGTCAGGTCGATAAGATCGCCATTCGTCTTGGCCGCTAAAGCGGAATCCGCCAGCCGCGAGCCGATAGCCTTGGCAATATCCATCGCCGTCGTGCCCTTAGGAACTTCCTTCACACTTCCATCCGGAAGTTTCACCTGAATGCTGTCTGCCATAGGTTTGAGTTTGTGGTGAGCGAAGCTTTTTCGAGTCTAGCCAACGCTCCGATTTCGGTCAAACGTAAGCCTATCGCAGTAGCTTGCGGTCTGGCGGTACGCGCATTAAGACTGCACTTGATGTTTAATGTGTCATGCACTGGAATGACATCTGGACCACGCTTCTCATCATCACGGCTGTAACCAGTATTTTCCTCGTTCTGCTGCATCGCACCCGGCTCGGTTCGCTGGTGCACGAGCATATTTCAGACCGTCCCCGCCGCCGGTTGTTTCTGGCCTCGGTGAGTTTTTTTCTGACATTCGCAGGAGTGCGGGGGGTGGTGTTTTGCATTCGTCATAATATCCCTCCCTTCCACTTCATCGAAGTACGAGGGCGGCATATCCATCATCTTGTGATCGGCATTTTTCTGCTGCTGGCCGTGGGTTATGGCTGGCTGGTGGAATTCGGCACCGGCTCCAGCAGTTCCTCAGTCTTCGCCAGCCGGCTGATGTCGTTGCTGTACGGCGCGGGCGCGGCCCTTACACTGGACGAGTTCGCCCTGTGGCTGAATCTGCGCGACGTGTACTTTACCCCCGAGGGGCGAAGCAGCATCGACGCCATAATTCTTTTTGGCTCTCTGCTGGCTATCGGAGCCTGGGGCGCGCCGTTGTTTTCGGCAATTGCTCACGGGAAGAATAAAGCGCGGAGCTAAGCGTCCGATAAACCAGAGACGATACGATCAGCACCGCCGGTCTCTGCGTAGTACAACTTCTCCATCGCCGCATGAACTTTGCCCGACAGGGCATCCATATCTCGCAGCGTATATCCGCCGGTCGAGATAGGATTGCCTACCCGCATCTCCATCGGGCGGCATTTGATGTGGAAGGTGTCCATGGGGAGAAGTTCGTAAGTCCCGACAAGCGCTACCGGGATGATGTCAACCTGGGCCTTGATTGCGAGGAAGAATGCGCCGGGCAGGAACGGTTTGAGCTCTCCGTCAGGCGTGCGGCCGCCTTCGGGAAAAATCACCAGGGGAATACCGCTCTTCAAGCCCTTAAGCGCCGCACGAATGCTGCCGATGGACCGCGACGGGTTCTGCTGATCAATACAAACTTGTCCCGATCGCCTGAGATGCCATCCCACAATCGGGTATACCAGCAATTCTTTCTTGAAGACAATGCGGAACTGGAAGGGCAGATACACATAAAGCACGGGGATATCGATGGCCGACGCATGGTTGACCGCGATCACATGGGGCTTCGAGGTATCGATCTTCTCCAATCCGGTGACTTTCACCGGGGAAGAAATTGTCTTCATGATCAGCTGCGACCAGAACCGGGCAAAGCCGTGCAGAATGCGTTCTTTCTCGCCAAATAAAGAGACAGGTATGGCGACAATTCCGAGAATGACCGTGAACAGCCAGATCAGCGGATCAAAGAGGAGGTACGAGCGCATCCGGCTGCCCCAGCCATATTTCCCTTGTGTATCTCTGGAGGAGATGGTGGCCTTGCGCCTCCCCACAGACGAAACTCCGCCCGCGGACGCGCCCTGCGACGGCTGGTTCGCGGCGCTTCGCTCTTCGCGAAACGATGTATCAACTTCCCGCATAACTCCTAAACCCTCACTCCGAGCACTCGCATTGCTTCTCCCACAATGTATATTGAACCCGTAACGACCACCACGCCTTTCGCTCCAGCAAGCGCGCGTGCCCGTTCCAGCGCAGCGGAAACATCGCAAGCGTCCTCTATCTCAGTTGCGGTGCGAGCTGCCGCCGCGCGAATTTGGGCTGGCGTGGCTGAACGCGGATTGTCAGCAATTGTAGCGATGACCCGTCCTGCCAATGGGAACAGTATTTCAGTGATCTCGCCAATGGCTTTGTCGCGCATAGCACCAAAGATGAAAGTCAGCGGTCGCTCCTCGTAGCACGATGACAGTGCCGACCGCAGCGCCCAGGCTCCCGCGGGGTTGTGCGCCACGTCCAGAACATATTCGGGCGAGCCGTCCGTTGGCGAAATAACCTGAAACCGCCCAGGCCAACGCGTCTCCCGGATGCCGCGCTCGACCGATTCCGGCGTAATCGAGAATCCCTGCTGGTTCAGTTGGTCCGCTGCGGCAACCGCCAGCGCAACATTTCGCAATTGATGCCGCCCCACCAGCGGAGTTTCAACCAGGATTTCCTTACCCATCACCTGCAGGGGATAGCGGTAAACCGGACGATGGTCTTTCTTTGCGTCCTTTGAGCCCCCCGTCGCGTCCTTTGCGGTTAAAGGCACTTCGACGTCAGCACACACCAGATATTGCGCACTGTTAGGCGAAACAGGAGGGACATACTGCACCGCGCTGACTCCCCGGGCCCCCAGATCCAGAATCGCATTCCCGATCACATCATTGGCCTGGGGTTGCTGCGGCAACGTCACCACAACTCCGCCGGACCGGATGATGCCCGCTTTCTCCCGCGCGATTTCGCCCACGGTATTGCCCAAGAATTTCTCATGGTCAAGGGAGATATCGGTTATGACGCTCACCAGCGGCTCAATGACGTTAGTGGCATCCAGGCGCCCGCCCATCCCAACTTCGAGCACAGCGATGTCAACCTTCTTCCGCGCAAAGTATTCGAAGGCGATGGCGGTCAGCATCTCAAAGAAACTGGGATGCCAGGGCAACTCCCCTTCTCCCACGAGACGATCGGCGGTCCGATCCACCAGATCGTGCAGCAATGCAAATTCGTCGTCGCTGATGTCCTGCCCATTGATGCGAACCCGTTCATTCATCCGCACCAGATGCGGCGAAGTGTAAAGCCCGGTGCGAATACCCGAAGCTTGCAGGATGGACGCCAGAGTCGCGGCAGTCGAGCCCTTCCCGTTCGTTCCTGCCACCAGCACGCCCGGAAAACGCCATTCAGGATGCTCTATCGCCGCCAGCAGTACGCGCATATGAGCCAGATCGAACTTGTGCGACGGAGTCTGCGCCAGTTCATGACCCAAGGCATACATCCGGGCTACGGCGGTTTCGTAAGACATAGTTGGAAAAGCGGCTTCAGGCTTCGGCCTTGGCTTCAGCCCGCATCTTTCAGATTACCAATCTGTCCTCAGGGATTCGAGTGGGGACTGTCGAGGCCAGATAAGCCCTGAAATGGCCGAGCGGAAGGTTTGTCTGAGGTCCAATCTGAAATCAGACGCCTGATGTCAGGCCGCTATGCAGCCGCCATAAACTCCAGCGCCCGTGAGATATAAGTTTTGAGCTGCTTCCGCGGGACCACTGCATCCAGCATGCCGTGCTCCAGGAGAAATTCGCTTCGCTGAAATCCCTGAGGAAGCTTCTGCCGGATGGTCTGCTCGATCACGCGGGGGCCGGCAAAACCGATAAGCGCACCGGGTTCGGCGATGTTCAGATCACCCAGCATGGCGAAGGATGCGGTCACCCCGCCGGTGGTCGGGTCGGTGAGCACCGAGATGTAGGGAACCTTGACTTCGTCCAGCCGAGCCAGCGCCGCCGATATCTTCGCCAGTTGCATGAGGCTGACAACGCCTTCCATCATGCGTGCACCGCCGGAAGCGGAAATAATGATGATGGGAGTCTTAGTCTCGGTCGCATTCTCGATCGCCCGCGTGATCACCTCGCCTACGACAGCCCCCATGCTTCCACCAATGAAGGCATATTCCATGGCGCTGACGATTACCGGCCGCCCGCTGAGCTTACCCCGCGCGTTGATTACTGCGTCCTTCAGACCAGTATCGGCCTGAGCCTGCCTCAGGCGGGAGGAATAAGCCTTCAAGTCCACGAATTTCAAAGGATCAGTCGAGACCAGGTTGGCGTCAAACACCTCGTACTCATTATCGTCAAGCAACAGCGCCAATCTACTGCGGGCGTCGATACGGAAATGCTTGTCGCACTTCGGGCAGACATTCAGATTGTCTTCCAGGTCTTTTTTCCAGATGATCTGCCGGCAATTCTCACACTTCACCCACAGCCCCTCGGTACGAACCTTCTTTTCACCTGAGGTGTCGAGCTCACCGGATTGTCGTTTGAACCAGGCCATATTTTTGCGGTCTATCTTTGGCCCGTTTTTGGTCGTTCGTCGTTGGTCACAAAAACCAGCCCGACGACCAGCGACCCAACGACCAAAAAGAAACGGTGCCTCAGTATTCTATTCCCCTCTGGGCCAGCACGCCTTTCTGATACGCATGTTTCAACTCCTTCATTTCGGTCACCGTGTCGGCTAGTTCAACAATTGCCGGATGCGCATTCCTGCCGGTCAGGATAACGTGAACCATTTCCAGTTTTTTCTTCAGGCCCTCCACCACCTTTGCTGGGTCGAGCATGTTGTAGCTGATCGCGTAGTTGATCTCATCGAGAATGACCAGGTCCCAATCACCTGACTGGATCGCCCGCTCAGCCTCTGCCCACGCCTCCTCTACCATGCGAACATCTTCCGCATCAGGCTTCTCGGCGCCTACCTTCACGAAGCCGCGTCCCATCTGCTTCATGACAAATTTGTCGCCAAACGCCTTGACCGCATCCAGTTCACCATATTGCCAGGAGCCCTTTATAAACTGCAGCATGAGCACCCGCATACCCTGACCAACGGCGCGCAAGCCCGTACCCATGGCCGCGGTGGTTTTACCCTTGCCCGGTCCGGTATTTACGATAATGAGGCCACGGCGAATGTCCGGCATATCAGGCGAACCTTCGATTGTACCTGTTCGGAAGGTGCAGCAAGGAGTAGGACGCCCTAGCGAGAATAATCCATCACCACGAATTGTCGATTTTGAGCGAAGCGAGGAATCCCTAAACGGGCGACATCGCCGATGTGGGGGAAGAGCGTTGCCTAGGGCATCTCAATCACTTGACGCAGGTCTACCTTCTGTTCCGGCATAGGCTTCGAATCTTCCCCCAGCAGCTTTGCCGTGATGCGCAGGGCATCCACTTCTTTCTTTACGCGCAGTATTTCCTGTTCTTTGATCCGAAGCACTTCCAGCGGGTTTCTCATCGCACACCTCGTCAATAGCAGAATGAACACTTTAGCAAACTTCCGCTAGCCGGCCTACTGTAGTGGAGCCCCCAGCGGGGCTGGAACATCACGAAGGTACACCCCTGATTTTCGGAATCGCCTCTCAGTGCCCGAGATGATAGGGATGGCCTTTGAGGATGGTAAATGCGCGGTAGAGCTGCTCCAGCAGGATGACCCTGGCTAACTCGTGGGCCAGCGTCATCTTACCCAGAGAGAGCACGAGTGCCGCAGCATCCCGTGCGGCATCCGTGAATCCGTCGGCTGGACCAATCGCGAAAAGCAGAGGCAGAGAATTGCGATCCTGATAATCACCGACAAACTTGGCGAACTCTTCAGAAGAAAGCTGCTTCCCATTGGCATCGAGCACAACGAGTGCATGTCGTACCGGGCGGGCGTTCTTATCACACAACATCAGCAAGGCCGCCTCATCCTTGAGGCTCACTCCCTCAGCCTCAGAGTAACGCGCCAGCCGTTTCAAATAATCGTCCGTGAGCGTCTGAATGGCAGGCTCTCTGGTCTTCCCAATCCACGCGATTTTGAGCTTCACGGCGAAAATTTAACCACAGCACAAATACGTCAAAATTCAGGTCCAGGTACCTGAGGTTTAACCGAAACTCGAATTACGCCCGCTTCTTTTTAAGGCTGCGAACCGCAGCCCGCTTTGTCCTGCCGCCCGTTCCGGATAGATCTGCGGGCTCAAGCTTTTTTGCTGACTTCCACTACCGCTCCAGATCGTAATAACGGCTCGCTTTTTCCGAGAAAATG
>CATPBY010000460.1 GCA_955652845.1 uncultured Terriglobales bacterium
AAAGGATGGCGTTCACGAGCTGCGGCACCACCGTGTCGTCATAGCCAATGATGCCGGGAAAAATGGGACCGCCCTCGCGAAGCTTTGCCACCAGGTTGTCGCGCAACTCATCCTTCACGCGCCGCGATTGCAGATGTTTTTCTGAAAATTGGCTGCGGCGGAGTTCGCCGAGTGTCCGCGGGAAACTCATGATGGAAAAACCCCCAGGGGAACCGCTTCCTGACACTGATTATACGCCCGCTACCGTCCTGCTCTATTTTTAGAACGCACGATAACTCGAGCGAATCTTATCCGGCGTGACCATTGCCGCCGGCCTTCTGTCGCACCTGCACGCTGCGCCGCAGCTTTGGCAGAATCCCTTCAAAGTAGGAGATCACGGCTTGCACTCTCTTCCCTTCAGATGCCATGCCGAGCAACGTCTGCTTAAAGTCGGGATCGAGCGGGAGTGACCCCGCAAGATGAAAAGAAAGCTGGGAGATCTCGATATCCGACGTTTTCTCGGGTTCCGCTCCGGCCAGGGTCATAATCTCCCCGTGCAGTTTCAGCATCTGCGCGACTTGCCCGGAGGTGGCATGAACCGGTTCATCCCGAAGGTAGAGAACTTCGGCTTGCAGAAATGATCGATCCTGGTTGACTTGCATCACTTCGAAACGTTCGCGCCCCTCGGTCACGATGTCCATACGCCCATCGGGATACTTCTTAGTCACGGTAAGGATTTCTGCCGTGCATCCGATCTCGGCCACCCCGTCATCTTTGGCCCGCACCACTCCAAATCGTTTTTCCTGGACCAGGCACTCGGTCACCATCTCGCGATAGCGTGGTTCGAAAATATGCAGAGGCAAGGGGGTGCCGGGCAGCAAAACCAGGTCAAGCGGAAACAGCGGCAGGAGCGTGCTCATGAAAACCTTCGCGGATCCGGAGCGCGAATCGTAACACTTGAATTTTCGATTGTACCCCAGCGCTTGACTTGGCCAGCCCAGGAGGGTACAAGCAGCGGATGAGTTTTGAGAAGCTTGAAGTATCAGGCAAAGTGGTGGTGGTAACCGGCGCCTCGATGGGGATCGGCGAGGCCATCGCCAGGATTTTTGCCGATCGCGGAGCTCGCGTCGTGCTGCTGTCTCGCGATGCCGGACGCGCTGAAGCCGCCCGCAACCGCGTCGCTCACGCCGATCGCACCCTAGCCCTTTCCTGCGATGTGCGTAATCGCGAGGAAATTGATCGCGTCGTCAGTCTCACCCTTCATCACTTTGCCCGCATCGACGTCTGGATCAATAACGCCGGCCGCGGCATGCGAGATTCCGTTGCTCAGATGGATATGAGTGTGTGCCGCGATACCTTCGACATCAATCTGTTCGGGACAATTTCCGCGATGCAGGCGGTCATACCTGTCATGAAGCAGCAGGGGGCGGGGACCATTATCAATATTTCAAGCGTCGCGGGCCATATTCCAGTACCGTTTATGGGAATCTATAGCGCGACAAAATTTGCCATGAATGCTGTTGGGAACGTCGCCCGCGTGGAATTGCTTTCTGCCGGCATCCACGTGATGACTGTATGTCCGGGGTATGTGCAGACCGATTTTGCCGCCAATGCCATTAAAGGCCGAGATTTAAAACAAGTTCGCCCAGCATCGGTACGCGGCATCACCGCAGATCGGGCGGCGCGGGCAGTGCTGCGTGGCTATGAAAAACGAAAGCGTGAAGTCATCGTGCCGTGGACGATGCGTCCCGTCGTCATGTTTTATCAATTGTTTCCGGAATTGGTCGAACGCTCAATGTCGAGGATGGCGAAAACAGCCTGAAGCTTATTTCAGCTCCTCCAGCATAGCGGTCATCTCGGATTGCGCATGGCTGTTGCCGGTGCGTCGGGCCGAGGTTATGCCGTCGACCAGCATCCGCTTGGCCTCCTCAATCCGCTTTGCGCTCACCAGCGTTTGTGCCGCCATTTGATAGCCCGCAGTGTAATCAGGATGATTCGCGAGCAGCTGGGTAAATTCTTGAAGGGCACGCTCGACTTCACCGCCTTTCGAATACTCCATCGCCAACCCATAACGGGCAAAGGCGTCGCCAGGATTTTGCGAAAGGATCTCGCTAAGCATTGCAATGCGATCCATAAAACCGGCCTTCCACTCAATAACGTCGATACAAGATTACTACATGCTGCTAGCAGCATTTGAATGGTCTTGAGCAGGCCGAGTTGGATGTTGGCTATCCACAAGGATGCCCAGAGTCATTCTGCATTTGTTCTTCATGGTCACTGGCGGGCGGTGTGCGCGTCGAGTAAAATGACCCTTCGCCACAACAGGAGACCAGGTTGGCATGTCCGTTTTTCATGCCGGTGCGAAAGATGGAAGATGGCGGCTGGCTGCATCCTTCGCGTTTGCCTTTGGGCGGAGGATGGAGCGGGCACTGCTGCGCTCCCAACCACCATGGCGTCCAGCCTTCTGATCAGGAATTAAGAGAATTCTGCAACCTGGGTTACGCCGCGAACTGCTCGCGCCTGCCGCCACAACGGACGTGTGACGCGGTGCGTTTCGCGATCGCGCGGGATTCGCAAGCGCAACTGTCGCTATGGTTTGTCTGCGAAGCCGCTCATCTTCCTGCCTCTCATGGGACTTTGGAGTACGAGATTTCATCCGGACGCTGGACCCGTTCCCATGCCGACCCGGGAATTCAGAAAATGGCGGAGTGCTATTTAGAGTCGTATCTAGGTCGCCGTATGCCCCGCGCTGCGGCAATTTCGCCGTAGAGCTAAACACATGAGCACCAAATTATGAAGCAAAGCGATGATCTGATGATGGCTCGTCCGGTTCGGGACTCACAGTCGGAGATGGCGGAGATCGTTCTCCCCAACGACGCCAACCCGCTGGGCGCCTTGCTCGGCGGACGGCTAATGCACTGGATCGATCTTGCCGGAGCCATGGCTGCGCATCGGCACTGCCGCAACTACGTGGTCACCGCCGCCATCGACCACCTCGACTTCTGGGTACCCGTGCACATCGGCGACCTGGTTATCCTGCGCTCCTCAGTCAATCGCGTATTCCACACTTCGATGGAAGTCGGAGTGAAAGTTTGGGTGGAGAATTATCTGCTGGACAGCTGCCAGCACGTCAGTTCGGCCTATCTCACGTTCGTGGCCATTGACGGCGCCGGACGCCATCTCAAGGTACCGGCCATCGTCCCCGAAACTGATGAGCAGAGACGGCGCTACGAGGATGCCGGGAGGCGACGCGAGAGTCGTCGTAGTGAGCTCGATCGACGCCGCAGTAAGATCACCTAGCAATTCGGGCGCTTCTCACTATGCGGTTCCCGCCTGCAGGGAAAGTTATTGGGGGACATGAAGTCTCGTCTTGAAGGCAAGTTTGCTGTGGTCACTGGCGCAGGCAGCGGAATTGGGCGCGCTTGCGCTCTTGCCCTGGCACGTGATGGTGCGCGCGTAGCACTCGTCGGTCGGCGCAAGGATCGCCTGGAAGCAGTGGCCCACACCATCGGCCAGTCGCCACTGGTTGTCGTCGCCGATGTCTCTCAGAAATCGGACATCGCCCGCATGGTCGAGCACACCGTGGAGAATTTCGGCGCGCTCAACGTACTTATCAACAACGCTGGAGTTCTTCATCCCGGAACGGTGGAGCAGGTTACGGAGCAGCAGTGGGATGAAACCTTCAATGTGAACGTCCGAGGACTCTGGCTGCTCTCCCGGCAAGTGCTGCCGCAGATGCGCAAGTCTGGAGGCGGATCGATAATCAATATCGCGTCCGTTCTCGGGATCAACGGAGTGCGTAACCGCGCTGCATACGCGCCCTCCAAAGGCGCGGTCGTGCTGCTTACCAAGTGTATGGCCATCGACCACGGAGCCGAGAACATTCGCGTCAACGCAATCTGCCCCGCGTTTGTCGAAACCGATCTGACGGCTGCCATTCTCCGCGATGCTCCTGATCCAGACGCCTACCGCCGGGAACGAATCGGCGCACATCCCATCGGCCGTCTTGGCCAGCCGGAAGACATCGCCGGACTCGCCATCTATCTGGCCAGCGACGAATCTTCCTGGGTGACCGGCGCGGTATTTCCGGTGGACGGTGGATATCTGGCGGTGTGACGCTGCATTCAGCGATTCGCTGCCCAGGGCGATAACTCCGAACTGCACCTCCCCTCACGTATAATCGAAGCATGAGTAGCTCTCTCCCTCATCCTGGACAACCTCCGCAAGGGCCGCAGCCGCTGCCCGGCGTAGATACGATCGTTGCCGTGGGTTCGGGAAAGGGTGGAGTGGGCAAGACTACCCTGGCGGTAAATCTGGCCATTGCTCTTTCCAAGCTGGGACACAAAGTCGGACTGCTCGATGCCGACGTTTACGGTCCGAACGTGCCGCTGATGCTCGGCATCAGCTCACAGCCCAAGGTTCTGGCGGACAATCGCATCGAGCCTCTGGAAGCTTACGGGGTCAAGGTAATCTCGGTTGGTTTCCTGAATCCCGGGGATAAGCCTCTAATCTGGCGCGGTCCCATGCTGCATTCAATCATTAAACAATTCTTGGGCTCGGTGGTTTGGGGAAAACTCGATTACCTCGTAGTCGATCTACCCCCCGGAACTGGCGATGTTGCTCTCTCGTTGATCCAAACCGTGCCTCTGACAGGAGCCATTGTGGTTTCCACGCCGTCGGATGTTTCCCTGCAGGATGCCCGCAAAGCCATCGAAATGTTTCGCCAGATGAAAGTCGACGTGGTGGGCATCGTCGAAAACATGAGCTACTTTGTCTGTCCGCACTGCCACGAGGCAACCGATATTTTCTCCCGCGGAGGAGCAGAGAAGACCGCAACTCAGTTTGGAATTAGTTATCTCGGCGCGGTACAGCTTGATCCTGACATCCGCAAAGCTACAGACAGCGGCCAACCCACGGCTTTAAAAGGAGATGATTCCCCGGCGGCGAAGTCTCTATACGAATTCGCAAGCAAAGTGTTCGCGCGGGTAGAAGAAATCAAGGCAAGCGCGACCGAAAGCGTCATCCAGATCCAATAGGTTTAGACTGCTGCCTAACGCGGGCGGTCGTGAATGGGGTGCTCTCCGCTTTTTTTCGTCTGATCGAGACTTTCTCCGAATACAACTGTTTCCCAATTTGGCGGATGATCACTCCGTTAAAATTCGCAACTCCGATTTCCCCGCGAACTTCTACCCTGCCACGTGCGTTATGTCCCACTAAGTTGAGTTCGCATCCCGTCAGCGTGCCTTCGAGCCTCGCCTCCAACGGATTTGAAGAGCCTTCGTAATCGCGCAGCATCGCAACAACATTTCTCCCACGCTCTTCCAGCGATAGTTCGATTCCGGCAGGTCCACCCAATACTGCCGCGACGTCGCGGAGAGCTGAGAAGGTTTCTACCTTTGTGGAGTTATTTGCTGGGACGCATTGGGCAGCTCCCCGGCGAGCGACGGCGGCAAAAAATAAGAAACCGATAGATAAGGTTCTTCGCGACATGCGAAACACCATAAGGCACAAAATAGCACTCCGAATAACTACGTCAAGTGCCGGTTGCTCCATCGGGGTGATGTTCGAGCGTCGGTGGCCGGCAGTATTTCTGGTTACGGGTTCCGGCCAAGACCAGAGTTGCCTGCTCAAATCCTCATCAGTGTCCTGATACTAACACTCACGCCCTTCCCCTAAACTGGATGATTCTTCGACGGTCGCGTTTGGATGGCCGTCCCGGCGGCAACTCTTCGAATTGCCTCATCGCTTTACGCTCAGCTGCAACCTTGAGGCGCAGCTCGCGGCTCGCGTCCGTCTCGCGGTAGAGCGTTCGGGCTACCGATGCAGGCCCGCGTACCTCGCTGAGAAGCAGGATTTCCACCTCAAAGTCGCCGCCGTCGTTGGTCACTCGCAGCATGTCTCCGGTTCGCACTTCGCGGGCGGCCTTGGCGGGCTGTCCGTTAAATTGAATTCTGCCGAGCCCGCAGGCTCGTGTCGCAAGGGCACGTGTCTTGAAGAATCTTGCGGCCCAGAGCCACTTGTCTATTCTCATGCTGGCCATAGAAGCTGTTTGTCCACAAAGTTGGAACATCAAATAGGAAGATCGTCACTTCCGGAACCTGCCGAGCCTGAACATCGGGTCCGAGTTTTTCTGGTCTACTATGAGCTCAGCCAGCATCTCCCCTAATGCAGGACCGTGCTTGAATCCGTGGCCTGAGCCTCCGCCGGCCAGCCAGACATTTTCCCTCTGAGGATGCCGATCAATGATGAAGTTATTATCCGGACTGTTCTCATACTGGCAGACCCGCGATTCGAGTAGCGGGGCATCTTTCATGGCGGGGAAGCGAAAGCCGAGGTAGTCACGGATTGCGCGGAGTCCATCAGCGCTGACCTGACGCTCGCCGGAAGTCGGATCGAAATCCGGGCCGCGAGTATCATCGGCGACCTTGAAGCCCCGTCCATCATTGCCCGGAATGCCATAGATGAACCTGTCGCGATGGTCGGCCCAAACGGGAAATTTTCTCTCGGAGAATCTATCGTCTCCCGCAGGCGTGCCAAAGAAAAATACGTCCTGCTTCGTAGGTCGCACACGATCGCCGATAGTAACCGGAAAAAGTTTGCCGAGCCACGGCCCGCAAGCGAATACATACTGATCGGCCTTGAGCGTCGACCCATCCGAAAGCTCCAAAACCTCCCATTTGCCACCATCGAGATCACGCGACACAGCCGCCGCATGCTTAAATTCGCCACCCTCCGAGAGAAAAGCCTGCAGCACCGTCTGGCATGCAAGACGTGCGGTAAGAAATCCACTCTTGGGCTCATAGATCCCCCAGCGCACACCTTCCAGATTGATCTGGGGCCAGCGTTTTTCGAGTTCTGCCGCCGAAAGTTCTTCGTAAGCAATGCCAGCCTCCCGCATCAGAGGCAGAGATCCGCGCTCGAAGTGATCGTCGCCCGCAGTCGCCATCCAAAGTACGCCTGTGCGATGCAGCAACTGACGATTGCAGCGCTGCTCATGCTCGTCCCACAATTGCAAAGCGCGGGCAGCCATCTTTGTATAAGGCTGGCTCGGCCCATAGGTGCCACGAATCACTCTAGTCTCGCCCCCTGACGAAGCGCGAGAGTTCCCCGGCCCCCACGCATCCACGAGAGTTACGACAACACCCCGGCGCCGTAGGTAAAGGGCAGTCCATCCGCCGAATGCGCCGGCTCCAATCACGCAAACATGATTTTTCGCTGGCATTTTGATCCTGGCCGAACGCTGTCCGGCCTGCCTGAGCATATCTGCTGAAGCGAGCTTAAGAAAAGGGAAGCGGTTCGCCAGAGTGCTAAACCCGCCAACCGAGGCGCAGGTTTTCAGTAAAGCGCGGCGCGACACCTTTCGGCGAATCAGGCCGGTAGCGGGGTTGACCCTCACAAGTCATTAAATCTACGCCGGGATTCCGCTTTGCTGCTGGCAAACTTGAGTTAAGAGTGCTAAAGCTTGACAGGGATAGGCGACGTTCCTAAAATCAAAGGTGGACTTGTCCAGCGTCCCTCCGTCTAAGTATTTGCAAATAAATAATTTAGCGGAGATGCGAATGTCAACTTGAGGCTTAAACCAGGCACCTGAGGAACAATATGCAGGCTGGCCCACCAATCGGCGAACGTGAACGGGAGATCCTGACGGCTATCGTCGAGACTTTCATCGCCACAGGTGAACCGGTGGGATCGCGCACTCTCGCGCGGTCGAATCGCGAAGGCCTTAGTCCAGCCACAATTCGCAATGTCATGGCCGACTTAGTAGACGCCGGTTTTCTAGAGCAACCGCACACTTCGGCCGGCCGCGTTCCGAGCGCGGAAGCCTACCGTTACTACGTCGAACAACTTACCGGGGAGGCTCATCTATCGCACGGGGATGAAAGCATTATCCAGGATTCGCTGCACGGCATCTCGGACGTGCAGGAATTCATGGAGCGCACCTCGCACGTCCTATCGCTGATCTCGCGAAACGTTGGCGTTGCGGTGGCGATCGGGGGAGCGAAAAATGCGCTGGAGCACGTCTATTTCTCCCGCCTGGGAGATCAGAAAGTATTGGCCGTTGTTGTAACCCGCTCTGGCGTGGTGCGTGATCGCGTTTTGCGCCTCGATCTTCCTCAGTCTGATCTGGATGAGGCAGCGCGTTTTATCAATGAAAATTTTCGTGGCTGGACCATGGAAGCCATGCGAACCGAGTTAAGCCGCCGGCTTGAACAGGAGCGCAGTGAATACGACCGCCTGATGGCATCCGTCGAGCAACTCTATCGCCAGGGAGCGTTGGCCGCCGAAGACTCAGCCCAGATGGTTTTTGTTGAAGGCGCGGCTAACCTGGTCGCGGGTGAGCAGGACCGCCAGCGATTGCAGCAATTGCTGCAGACCTTGGAAGAGAAGCAGAAGATTGTCGAGCTTCTGGGCGCCTACCTCGATGCCAAACAGGAAGCGGTACGGGTGGTGATCGGGCTGGACGAAGCTTTGCCATCCATGCGGAACTTTGTGCTCATCGGCGCTCCCGCCCGGGTTGGCGGCGAGGTCATGGGATCGCTCGCCGTCATTGGCCCTACGCGCATCGATTACCAGCACACCATGACCGCAGTTTCCTAAATCGCGCGCATGTTTGACAAAGTACTCAACGAGTCTGAGTGAATCTATGGCAAGAAGGAATGGAAAAACAGAAATTGTTACAGATCATAACCTTGATACCGAGCATGAGCTGCCGCGATCAAATGACAGCGCTGACGATTCCGCGCGGAATGATGGTGGCGGGGTTTCGGCTACGACCGGCGCTGCGGGCGCAACCGATTCCGACCTGGACAAGCTGAAGGCAGAGCGCAACAACCTTCTTGATCGTCTGGCTCGACTGCAGGCTGAGTTCGAAAATGCCCGCAAGCGGAGCGCTCGTGAACAGCATGAATTCCGCGAGTATGCTGTATCCGACGCATTAAAGGCCCTGCTTCCGGTCCTGGATAGCTTTGAGCGCGCGCTGCAGGCGGCTCCAGCCGACAAATCGGAGTTGCGCGCAGGCGTTGAACTCATTTACAAGCAGCTGCAGGATGCGCTGCAGAAACTTGGCTTGCGGACCATCCCCGCCAAAGGTGAGCCATTCGACCCGCACCTGCACGAGGCCGTCGAAATGGTCGAAACTACTAGCGCTGAAGATCATCAAATATTGGACGAACTGCAGCGAGGCTACAAGTTGAAGGACCGCTTGTTGAGGCCTTCGATGGTTAAAGTCGCTCGTAATACCCGGCAGTAACCCACCGCGTATTGGAAAGGACCTGAGCTATTCTGACCAGCAACGGAAAACGCGACTATTACGAGGTACTCGGAGTGGCGCGCGGCGCCAGTGATCAGGAAATTAAGAGCGCGTATCGCAAACTGGCGCTGCAATTCCATCCCGACCGTAATCCTAATAATCCTGACGCCGAAGAGAAGTTCAAGGAAGCGAGCGAGGCCTATGCAATTCTAGCGGATGGCGAAAAGCGTTCTATGTACGATCGCTTTGGTCATGCTGGAGTAGGGACGGCCGGCGCTGGCGGAGGTTTCGATGCCACCGTATTCCAGGACTTCGGCGATATTTTCGGCGAGTTCTTCGGCTTTGGAGATGTCTTCGCACAGGGCGGCCGCCGGCGCAGCCGCACGCAGCGGGGCGCCGATCTGCGAGAGGACATCAACCTTGCGTTCGAGGAAGCGGTGTTCGGTACCGAGACGACGGTTACGGTTCGACGCCACGAAAGCTGCGAAGATTGCGCGGGCTCAGGCGCCGCCAGCGGAAAAACTCCGGTGACCTGCCGGTCGTGCGCAGGGCGAGGACAGGTGCGGTATCAGCAGGGCTTTTTCAGTATCGCGCGCACTTGTCCCGCATGTCAGGGCACGGGCAGCGTAATTACGGATCCTTGTCCGAAATGTAAAGGCGAGGGACGCGTTCTCCGGCAGCGCACGGTGGACGCCAAAGTTCCCGCCGGTGTAGAAGACGGAACTCGCATTCGCTTTTCCGGATTAGGCGAGGGCGGCCTGCACGGCGGGCCGGCCGGTGATCTTTATGTGGTCCTTCACGTCAAGGAGCACCCATTTTTCGAGCGTGAAGGGAATGACTTGCACTGCGTGATTCCGATTTCTTTTGTGCAGGCTGCCTTAGGAGCGGAGATTGCGGTACCAACGCTCGAAGGGGAGCAGATGCTCAAAGTACCCGAGGGCACGCAATCCGGAACAACTCTGCGCATCCGCGGAAAAGGCGTTCCCGTGCTCAATGGCCGCGGCAAAGGTGATCTGTTCGTCGAAGTTCGGGTGCAGACTCCCGGTAAATTAAATAAGCGTCAGCGCGAGTTACTCCAGGAGTTGGAAGGAAGCATTCACGTTGAGAACAGGCCGCAACGCCGCACTCTGCTGGGCAAGGTCAAAGATATCTTCGGATAGTGGCTCTGGACAAAGGACACGAAGTAACACCCGAGTCTCGAAACCTTCGTGCACCTTCGTGTCCTGTGTGGTTAAATCCGTTGTTTCCGCATGACCCGCCGCCGCTGGATCGCCGATGAAGTCTCAGGCAAACATGCCGCTCTAACAGGAAACCATGCTGAGCATCTGACCCGAGTACTCCGGGCCCGGGTCGGCGAGGATTTTGACATCGCCGCCGGCACACACGTTCACCGCGCCCGAATTACCAGCGTGGAACAAAGCCGGGTCGAGTTTGAGTTGGGCGATGAAATCCCCGCCAATACCGTTCCCAGCGTGGCCCTTGCTCTTTCCATCTTCAAATTTGATCGCCTGGAATGGGCAATCGAAAAATGCACGGAGCTTGGGGCCGCGCGCATCGTCCCCGTCATTGCTCAGCGTACCGAAGCCCATCTGGTAAAGGCTGCGACGAAACGCCGGGATCGATGGCAACGTATCGCACGCGCGGCTTCCGAACAGTCACGCCGGATTTCTTCCCCGGAAATTTCTCCAGTTACGAACTTTAAAGACGCGGTGGCATTGCCCGGCCACACCCGCATCGTCCTGGCGGAATCGGAAGACGTGTTGATGCTGAAAGATGCTGTTCAGTCTTCATCGGGCGACGTTATGCTTGCCTTCGGTCCGGAAGGCGGCTGGACGGAAGCCGAGCTAGGCGTGTTTTGCCACGCGGGATGGGTCTCCGCATCGCTGGGAAGCACGATTCTGCGAGCCGAGACCGCGGTAATTGCGGCGCTCGCCGTGACATTTTCACAGCTGCAACAGCACGGTTAATGATCACAGAATATCCTCACCCGTCTCTGGTATGCTCCGCTCAATGGCAACCTCCAAACCCATGCCGAGCCTGCGGAGATTCGATGCCGATGAACGTCAGAAACAGGCCATTGAACATGGTGAAGGGCCGATGCTGGTGGTGGCCGGCGCCGGTACCGGCAAGACTACCGTGCTTACCCGGCGTATCGCGCGCCTGATTCGCGACGGCCACGCTCGCCCCGAAGAAGTTCTTGCTGTCACCTACACCGACAACGCAACTCGAGAGATGCGCGACCGCATACAGCAGGAGCTTGGGGTAAGTGCTGTCGCTGGCTTGAACGTTTCCACATTCCACGCCTACTGCAACAACCTTCTTATCAGCTCTGGCAAACAATTTGGCGTGCTCGATGACAAAGATCTCTGGATTTATTTGCGTAAGCATCTGCGCGAGCTTCAACTGAATTACTTTGTCCGGGCGGCGCGAGTCACCCAGTTTCTCGATGACTTGCTTGATTTCATCCGTCGCTGCCACGATGAGCTGGTCTCGCCTGAGAAATACGCGAGCTATGTCGGGCGGTTGGAGAAAGGCGAGTTGCCCCTCCCGCGAGTCACCAAATCAAGAGATGCAGTAACCATAACTGAGCCCGAGCAACTGGGCCGTTGCCGGGAAATTTGCAGCGTGTTCACCAGGGTTGAGCAGATGCTGCGCGAAGACAATCTGGGCACTTTCAGCCATATGATCACGCGCGCATACGACCTTCTCAGCCATGACTCGGATCTTCTAGCGCGGGAGGGGAAGCGTACGCGCTTTATTCTGGTGGACGAGTTCCAGGATGCGAATTTCGCTCAAGTCAAGGTCCTTCAACTGCTCGCAGGCGCCGAGCGGAATGTTGTTGCGGTGGGCGATCCTGACCAGGCTATCTACCGTTTTCGCGGCGCATCGAGCGCAGCTTTCGAACTCTTCCAGCGTCAGTTCCCGAACAGCAAGCTGGTGGCGCTGGAGAGGAACCGGCGCTCCATCACGCCGATTCTGAATTGCGCGTTCGCGTTGATCTCAAAGAATCCGGATACTCTCGCGGAAAGCAGAAACCGCGCCTTCTCCTACCGGCGTTCGCCGTTGATTTCAGCGCGCGACGAGACCGCATTGCGCGAGGGCGCGCCTGTGCCAAACGCGCCCGTCCAGACAGTTCTGCTGACGGCCAAAGAAGTTGAATGCTCAGATCTGGTGTCGGCCATTCAGGAGCGCCGGACGCAGGTTGGTTGCCAGTGGAAAGACATCGCCGTGCTTTACCGCCAGCATTCGCATCGTGATGACTTGGTCACAGTGCTGGCGGAGAAGAATATTCCATTTGCTATCGAGAATATGGATGTGATCGATACCACCGAAGTACGCGATCTGCTTGGATGTCTGGGGGCGATCGTCTCCGAGGCGGATAGTGCCAGCCTACTGCGGGTGGCGGCTCTTCCTCAATTCGCCATTGATCCGGAAAAGTTGCGCGCCGGAATAAGATCGCTGCCACGCGACACAAAAGATTCCGGAGTGGCAGTGGTTCTCCGGCAAATCGAAAATGGCACTGCGGTGCTGGAAACGCTACGCGAGACCCGGGAGGAAATTTCCCGCACTCAGGCCCGGAGTGACCGCGCGTTGGAGATTATTATGCGCCGCTTTGAGCTGGGCCCGATTTCTCGGCCGCTCAGCGCAATGCTCGACTTCGTCAAGAATTGGCAGAGCAAGGCCATCACGAAAACAGGGGAGTTGCCCGAGTTGCTCGATTATCTCGAATATTTTCGTGAGGCGCGTGGGGCGATTCCCATGCCGCCGCAGGATGAAGACGCCGTCCGCCTGATGACCGCGCACGCTGCTAAAGGCCTGGAATTCGACCATGTATTCATCATCCGGGCGAATTCCCCATGCTTTCCCGCTTCGTATAAAGAGCCTTTGGTGGACTTTCCGCAAGAGTTGCGCGACACAGATTCGGCTGCCAATGGCAACCCCAAGGCGTTGCACAATGAGGAGGAACGGCGATTGTTCTACGTGGCCATGACCCGGGCGCGAGATTCCCTCACAATATATGCCCGCCAGGGGAAAGGCGCCGATAGCAGTCCGCCGGGTTTTTTGCGGGACCTGCTGAAGGATCGGAACATGCGTCCCTGGCTTCGCCAACGTCAAGCCCGTGCATTCCAAACCGATCTGTTCGGAGAAGGTCGCGCGCCGGCGTCTGCTTCACCAATCAGCCAATGGCTCTCGCTTCCACCCGTCGGCAACCTGAGTGCGAAGTTGAGCGCGAGCGCAGTGCAGACTTACGAAACCTGCCCGCTCCAGTTCAAGCTGGAGCGCGACTGGAGAATTCCCGGTGAAGTCCCGGCCGCCATGCAATATGGCGCGACTATGCATCGCGTCCTTCGAGCTTATTATGACTCGGTGCGGGCCCGACGTCCCATGACGGACGACGCCGTCCTCGAATTGTTTCGAACCGATCTGGCCGCTGCTGGTGTCGACGATTTATACCAGCATGAACTTTACGAGAAGCAGGGCGTTGCACAACTCGGCGCATTTCTTGCTGCCTCACGGCGCCAGCCCGCTCCTGCGGTTCTTCATCTCGAGGAGCCATTCGAAGTCAAGATCGGGGGCCTGACGATAGTTGGACGCATTGATCGCGTCGATCGGGCCGGCGAAGGCCGCGTAGTGATTACAGATTATAAGACGGGCAAGCCCCAATCCCAGGAAGACGCTGATAAAAGCCTGCAGCTTTCCATCTACGCCATGGCCGCACAGCAGAAGTGGGGCTATCACGTCGATCACCTCGTTTTGTACAACGTTGGCGAGAACACGGCAGTGACTGCCATGCGCGGGGATCGCGCACTGGAAGATGCAAAATTCCGGGTGGAAGGTGTGGCGAAAGACATCGCCGAGGGTAAGTTCAACGCCAAGGTTGGCTTCCACTGCAATTTCTGTCATTACCGGACGCTCTGTCCGGCCACGGAAAAATGTGTTCAGCCGTTTCCGGTTTCCCCGAAAGCCGGCAAGAGCAGCCGGCGCCACAAAAGAAACTAGTCTCTGGATTCTCGCGCGCTTCATTCAAACAGATTGCCCGGTAAAAAACTTAGGGGACGCTTTCGCGTCCCCAGGTCTGTTCTTTACTGATTGGCTTAGTGTTTCTTTTTCTTCTTTGCAGCTTTCTTTTTCGGTGCCATGGTTCTATTCTCCCTTTCCATTTTGCATGGACTATAGCAACGGTCGTCTGTTGCAACTGATTGAATGTATAGAGTCAATAAAAAGTGATGTCAAGAAAAAAATGACGTACGCATGAGCATCCGACCGGGACACTAAAGTCACCAGAGTTCGATGACGAGAGATTTTGCTGCGAGGAATGATCCGGCAACCGCTTTTCATCGTCTAAATTTTTGATGTGACAACTTTACGCTGGCGCTTCGCCGCCGCTTCGAATCTCGACGGCTTCCGCCCGCGGTCTTCCTAAATTTCAATCCTTCGCCTCCGCCGCACATCTATAATCGAAGATACCAAATCATCGCAGGAGCACATCAATGGCTGCTGAGAACGATATTGTGATCATCTCTGGCTGTCGCACGCCGGTAGGAAAATTTCAGGGAAGCCTCTCCGATCTGAGCGCGACTCAACTCGGCGCAATCGTGGTCCGCGAGGCGGTGAAGCGTTCCAAGCTCGACCCTAAGCTGGTGGATGAATGCATCATGGGGAATGTCGTTTCCGCTGGTTTGGGACAGAACCCGGCGCGGCAAGCGGCAATCTTCGGTGGCCTGTCTCCTGAAGTAGGTGCCATGACCGTCAACAAGGTTTGTGGTTCCGGATTGAAAGCAGTCGCGCTGGGCGCGCAAGCAATCCAAACCGGAAACAGCGAGGTCGTGGTCGCCGGCGGCATGGAATCGATGACCAACGCGCCTTACCTTTTGCCGCAGGCGCGCAAGGGATATCGCCTGGGCAACGCGCAGATCGTCGACTCCATGGTGCATGATGGCCTGTGGGATATCTACAACGACTACCACATGGGCATCACCGGGGAGAATGTCGCAGAGAAATACGCCATCACTCGCGAAGAGCAGGACGAGTTCGCAGTGAACTCGCATCGAAAGGCGGTGTCGGCGATCAAGCAGTGCCGCTTCAAGGCGCAGATCGTTCCAGTAGAGCTAGCGCCAAGAAAGAAGGGTGGCGCTTCCGTGATCTTCGACAAAGACGAATCGCCCCGTGAGGATACCACCATCGAAATCTTGCGCGCCCTGAAGCCGGCTTTCAAAAAAGATGGCACCGTGACGGCCGGCAACGCTCCCGGAGTGAACGATGGAGCGGCGGCTGTCGTAGTCACCAGCGGCAGGCGCGCCCAGGAGTTCGGAGCCGTCCCCTTGGTCCGCATCGTAGCTCAGGCGACCAGCGGAATCGATCCTAAATGGGTGATGATGGCCCCCGTTAGTGCAGTTCGCAAAATCTGGGAAAAGACAGGATGGAAGAACCAAGAGGTAGACCTGTATGAGTTAAATGAAGCATTCTCTGTGCAGGCGCTGGGAGTAATGCGCGAACTGCAACTCGATCCCAACAAGGTCAACGTGAATGGAGGGGCGGTCGCCATCGGACATCCCATCGGAGCCAGCGGCGCCCGGGTTCTGGTAACGCTTATCTACGAAATGATTCGTCGCGATGTGCATCGCGGAATCGCAGCGCTTTGCCTGGGCGGAGGGAATGCAGTCGCGATGGCGGTAGAGCGGTAGAATCTCAGGAAGATTGTGCCACCGGCAGCGTCACCGTGAACACCGCGCCACCGCCGGGACCAGAAGCGGCTTCAACGTTGCCTCCGTGTTCACGCAGGATCGCTTTGCAGATGCTTAGACCCAGCCCGGTGCCGCGACCAGGCCGCTTCGTGGTATAAAACGGATCGAAGATGTTGGGCAGAATATCTGGCGGGATACCCGGCCCGTCATCTTGAAACGTAGCTGAGACTGAGCCCTCGCCCTTTTCCAGGCGAATGCGTAGCGTGCCCCGGTCTCGCACCTCGCGCATCGCTTGTTCCGCATTGAGCGTCAGATTCAGAAACACTTGCATCAACTGGTGCGGATCACCCTCCACGGTCGGCAGCGCTGGCTCGGGAAGAAAATCCGCGGTGATATTATTTTTGCGCAACGAATAGGCATGCAGGTGGAGGGTGCGTTGCACCAGGTCGCTGACATTAACAGGGCTCCTGCCAGGCGCGGGAGGACGGGAAAAATACATCAGATTCTGCACGATGTCGGCGGCGCGGCGGGCTTGTTGCTGCAGCATCGCCAGTTGCTTCCGAATCGGTTCCGCAGCTTCGCCTTCCTGCAGTAACTCAGCCACGCCCATGATGCTGGTTAAAGGATTGTTCAACTCGTGTGCAAAGCCGCCGATCATCTGCCCCATAGCCGCCAGCCGTTCGCTCTGGATGATCTGCTGTTCCAATTTTTTCCCGACCGTGATATCGCGCACCGACACAATCACTCCGCTTAATTTATTTCCAGCGTCATAGAGCGGGCTGGCGTTGGCGCGCATGGTTCGCCAGCTTCCGTCGTGATGACGCGCGCCATACTCAGTGAAGCCGAACATCTTGCGACCCGAGCTGACATCCCGATACAGGGCAACGAATTCGGGCGAGGGGTCCTGCAGTTCTTCCACTTTCTTCCCCAACAGGTCCTCCGGGCGGTAACCGAGCAGATCACGAATGCGTGCGCTGACAAAGCTGTAGCGTTCGTTCAGATCGATCACCAGGATGAGATCCGGAAAACTTTCCAGCAAATAGCGTTGGAACTCCTCTTGCTGGCGCAGCGTTTGTTCCATTTCACGACGCTGGGTCACGTCTACCAGCGTGCCCTGATAGCGGATAATTTTGCCCGCCGAGTCCCACACCGCGCGTGATGTATCGAGGAAGGTCCCTACGCTTCCATCCTTGCGCCGCAGCGTGATCTCGCGCGAGCGCTCGC
>CATPBY010000461.1 GCA_955652845.1 uncultured Terriglobales bacterium
CGGTGCTGCAGCAACGACAGACGCTCTTTGTCTTCAGTAAGAAGGGTGACCGCTATGCCCTGCATGGCTGAGGCCTCACTCGTTTAGCCAGTATCAGCATGTTATGGACGGATGCGGATAGCGCCAAGTGACCTCGGTAACCCCGCCATTGGTTGAACAAAACTCGCTCCCTTATCGGTCCCGCAATCTCAGTGGAAATATGACCAAGCGGACACTAGCGGACAGGTACACCAGCGGGCAGCCCCGGGTGAAAAAGAGTCCCACTGCGAATTAGCATTCTATGCAAAATTGAGGTGATTGAAAAGGAGGAAAACCGGAAAATCCTTAACCCACGGGCGATTCGAGGGGTTTTGCTACGGCTCGACCGAGCATCTTCGCTGAGTTAGGGCAACACCTGCACCCGCGGATGAAATTCTTTCTGATTTTTCTCTTCCCGGCCAGGTTCGTGCGCGCCCGAAATCCGGGCAAAGCTTGCCGCAGCCTCAGCCGCGGTCTCAGCTGCAGGGAGGTAATCGTAGGCTTCCAGACAGACCGCCACACCGAACGTATTGCCCGCTACCGGGTGAATCACTCGCTTCACTCTGCCCGAACAACGGACTCGCATATCCTCGCCCAATGTAATCTGCGAAGGCATCACCAGAGTTAACTCCACCAGGTCACCCACCGACAGCCGCATGTCGGTATATAGAAGTGCGCCACGCGCACTCAAGTCCTGGGTGAATGCAGACGCTTCGTGTTCACCGCCGGCGACGCGCAGAAAAACAGGAAGATGAACATTAAAGCGTTGTGCGCCGCGGCGCTCAAGTTGAACCTGGTCGGTGCTCATGGCTTCTCCGCTACACAACGTGGCAGTAATTACTCAGGAATTCCCCGGTTGGTGGTCGCCGCTTATACTGGCCGGGCAAGAAACTTGCCGATGCCTAATGTACCTCAGCCAGGTAGGTGCTAGAAAGTCATAATTTCTGATGGCAATTAAAACGGGGCGATTTTGGGAGACGCCTAGCGTCGGCTCTCTGGCGATCAGCATCCATACACACGGATCGATGTGACCGGTTCAGTGCCTCCGAACTCCACGATTGATGACGTGCCGTCCAGTCCCGGCGGCCCACCCGCGGGAAGGGTGGCTGCGACCTTGCGTGCGCTTCGGCATCGCAACTTTCAACTATTTTTCTCGGGACAACTGATTTCGCTGATCGGCACATGGATGCAGAGCGTGGCCCAGTCGTGGCTGGTGTATCGCCTCACCGGCTCCGCGCTGTTGCTGGGGTCAGTTGGATTTGCTAGCCAGATACCGGTGTTTCTGGTGGCGCCTCTCGGGGGGATTGTGGCTGATCGTTACAATCGCCATCGGGTGGTGATTGGCACGCAGATCGGGTCCATGATTCTGGCTTTCGTACTTGCCGCCCTGACGCTGAGCCGGACTATCCAGGTGTGGCACATCTTTGTTCTGGCTTCCTTGCTCGGAGTCGTCAATGCCTTTGATATTCCGGGGCGGCAGTCGTTCCTGGTGGACATGGTGGGCAAGGAAGATTTGATGAATGCGATCGCTTTAAACTCATCCATGTTCAACGGGGCGCGGATCATTGGTCCCGCCATAGCAGGAATTCTGGTGGCTAGGATTGGCGAAGGCTGGTGTTTTTTTGCGAACGCAGCCAGCTACATCGCAGTCATCATAGGACTGCTGATGATGAATGTGCCAGTGCGTCCCTATCGCACCCCCAAGGGTTCTCCACTGGCCCATATTATGGAAGGATTTCGCTTTGTGCGGCGCACTGGTCCGATACGGGCGATTTTGCTGCTACTGGGGTTGGTCAGCCTGGTTGCCATGCCTTACACCGTTCTGATGCCGGTGTTTGCAGATAAAATTCTGCATGGAGGCGCTAGAGGGCTGGGGATCCTGATGGGCGCAACCGGCGTTGGCGCGCTGCTGGGAGCACTCACGCTGGCCACACGGACCGGAGTGCGCGGGTTAGGGCGATGGGTGGCGTTCTCCTGCGGAGCCTTTGGCATCAGCCTGGTGCTGTTTGCGCTGTCTCGATACTTCTGGCTGTCGGCTGCGCTCCTGCTTCCGGTCGGATTTTTTATGATGCTGCAGATGTCATCTTCCAACACGTTGATCCAGGCCATGGTGCCCGATCATCTGCGGGGAAGAGTTATGGCGGTTTACTCCATGATGTTCATGGGCATGGCTCCGTTTGGCGCATTGTTCGGAGGCGCGCTGGCCGACCGCATCGGAGCACCACTCACAGTTTCGGCGGGTGCTGTCGCCTGCGTTGCGGGCGCGGCAGTGTTCGGCCGGCATCTGCCCAAGATCAGAGTTGAAGCTCGACGCCTGATTGTGGCGCAAGAGGCGGCCGGCGGCGAACCGGCCCAGGAGGTCACTGCAAGGGTATTCGAGGATTCGTGAAGGGTTGCATCCCGGATACGCTTAATGCGCGGTTCGGAATTCCCGGACTGTATCCAGCAATGAGAAATGTCCAAATGGAGCCGGCGTCAAAGTCAAAATCAGCATGATCAATCCAAAAACAGCAAGCCAGCGCCGTGCTGCGCTGATTCCAATCCATTCCTCCACCATTGGATGCCGCATGCCGCTGAGGCGAAGCAGAATCGCCCAGATCAGCCAGCCTGTCCAGAAATAGATTGCCATCGGAACCAGTGCCAGTATGGTCAGGCGCGAGACGGTTTTATGCGCCCGGGGCGCCAGCGAGACAACGATGTGTCCGCC
>CATPBY010000462.1 GCA_955652845.1 uncultured Terriglobales bacterium
CCATACAGCAACTGCGCTGCCGTCGTAGTGTCCTGCAGTGAACGCCAGGTACGGCCGGGGTGATTAGCCATTGAAGCCGCGTCGATGGCCAGCGAGGAATTGTTCTGGTGTCCAGATCCCGCTGCGGGCAGCAAGAATATTGCCTAAATAGTCGGTGAGACCCTCGTAAACCCAAAGCAAGCTTCCATGCACCGGGTCGAGAAACGTCGGATTATCAAGACCGACCGGGGGGCGATATTTGCCGTTCCACGAGTGCACATACTCGTGTGGCATCAGACTGCCCGAAGTGAGCAAGACGCGTGGGTCTTTGAGTCCCTGATTTGGCAACCGATTCTCGCTCGACTCGAAGTGCTCCAGCGTGTAGTGGTTGATCTGGTCCCCGAGCGAGAGCTGCATGTGATATAGCGGATAGCGCGATCCGGCAAACAGAGCCTCGGCTTCCGCCACTAGCTTTGCGAAACGGATTTTCTGATCCGCGCTCGGCTGAAGCGCCTGCTCATCCTCCGCGATGAGGTCCATCTGTGCCGGATTTTCTCCACCCAGCGGGAAGGTGAGGAAGTGTTCTCCGGCGATGACCGGAGAATCCACCAGAGTTTTGAGCGAAACGGGTCTGAACTGAATCAGCCCCTCATCCTCTCGCTCTACCATAAGCGGGGTCCCAAAACGCCATCCCTTAGGTAGTCGCAACGAGGCGCTGAACATGTTCTGATCACTCGCGACGGAGGGCGAGTAAATCGCAACCAGGTTCCAGTTAAGCACCAACTCGTTCTGCGAGGAGCAAACGGCGACCGTAAAGCCTTCGACGTCGATCTCGCAGGCAAAGTCAAGATCCGCTTCGAGCTTTTTCATCCCTCCGGGCACATCGAGATGAAATACGAATGGCTCGAGTTCGTCGCGTTGCCACGAGAGTTGCTGCCCTCCAGCAGTAAACACCAGCCGAATGACCTGATTGATTGGACCCGTAGGTGCGTGTTCGCCTGGAATCCATTTGGGGTAAGCAATCTTCATGGGACCAGGCGAAACCGGAAAGACCAAGTGCGCATGCAGAATTCCCATGGGAGCGCGGGTAGCATCCACTTCCAACACTGTCTGCTGAGCCCACGCAATGCCGACCGATTGGATCATAACAACGGCGATTATTAAAAGCCGAGTGGCTTTCATGTTTGCCCTCAACAATGGATTTGATAACACTCAACAGACAGTATGATCTATTTGGAATTCGCGGCTGCACGTACGACTCGGCGCAGAAGTCCGTCCAAATCGTCACGTGAAAGATAGTGGCCGGCTAAAACTACACCACGAATCTTCTTCGTATTTCCGATATCGTCCAGCGGATTGGCCTCAAGTAGCACCAGATCAGCACGTTTTCCCTTCTCAATCGCGCCGGTGTCGGATAGCCCAAGAAAACGTCCTGGGTTACGGGTCGCAGTTTGCAGTGCTTCCATTGGCGTGAGACCAGCTTGCACCAGCAAAGCAAGTTCCTCGTGCAAGCTGAACCCGGGGTAGACGCGGACCCCCGCTGCGGTGTCGGTCCCCGCCAGCAAAGGCACGCCGGCGCGGTTCATCTCCCCCACCATTTCCAGTTCTTTCTGGAAAAACCTTTCGCGATCAGGAAGCGGGTCTGTGGACCAATGCTTGGTGATATCCGACGTAAACATCGGCCAAGTGCGTTGTTTCCAAGCCGCGGGCGCGTACTTCTCCAGCGGATCGCGGCCGGAGTTGGTCCGCTCGATCAGCCATTCACCACGTTCCCAGAAGAGTGTAGGCACCTGCCAAGTCTGGTTCTTGACGAACAGTGCGATCAAAGCTTTCGCCCGCCCCCGATCATAGGTGGCAAGGAAGCGCCCGCGACCAGGTCCCCGCGGTCGCGCCATCAATTCATTCTCCACCGTCGAGCAGCCCACAAATACTCCAGTCAATTGCTCGACACTCTTTTGCCCGGCGTTTGAAGCCTCCTCCGCACGAACAGCATCGGGGACATGTCCGGCAAAAACGATGCCCAGTTTTTTGGCCTCATCCGCGGCGGCAAAATAGCCCTCGCGCGGAATCAGGGACTGAATCTTGATGAAATCTGCGCCGTCTCTTGTCAATTCGTCCACAACTCTGCGTCCGTCAGCCGCATTGCTTACTGGCGCAGAACTAGGAAACTGAGGCACCGGACCGTCGAGCATCGGACCGGAAACAACCATACGTGGACCGAGCATCCTGCCGGAAGCGATGTCCGAGCGCCACTGCTTCAAGGGTTCCAGATCTCCCCCCATGTCACGCACTCCGGTTACCCCGTTAGCCACAAAAAGCAGTGGGATGATTTCCTCATTCTTTGGCAACCAAGCTCCAAAAATCTCATGCACGTGCATATCCCACAGCCCGGGAATCAGGTACTTACCGCGACCGTCGACGATCTGAGCAGCTTTCGGAAGTCGCGCACGCCTGGCCTTTGCTACTTCAACGATATGCTGTCCGGCGATGACAACCGTCATCTGCTGCTCGATTGGACCCCCGTTCGTGTCAATAATGTTGACGTTAGTGAAAGCGATCGGGTGGTCCACAGCCGCGGCGCTGCTCGCGGATAGTGAAATGTTTAAAATCATAAACAGAAAAAGCGTGAACCTCTTTTTCATATAGGTGTTAAGCTTTAAGCGCGTCATTGTACTTTGACACTCAGCAATGGTCCAACTCCGCTCCCTCAGAACAAACGACGCGCCGCACGCCTCGGGAGCTTTGCGATGATCAGGAAATCATTTAGTTGGTTCAACTGCGCGGTAACGGCATTTCTCTTGGTCCGAATAGTCAGTACTCCCTCTGCACGTAACCTTCCTGTTGTTGGTGCGGGCTTCGGCGGGAATGCGCCCGACCTCGTTCTGATCAACGGCAAAATCATTACCCTCGACTCCAAAGACTCGATTACGGAAGCTGTGGCGATCTCAAAAGGCAGGATCGTCGCACTAGGCTCAACCAAAGACATCCTGCAAAAAGTCGACGACAAAACGCGGCTGGTTGACCTGCATGGCCGCACCGCTACGCCGGGACTAATTGATAGCCATGGCCACTTCGCAGATGGAGGCGTAAATGAACTCTATCACGTCGATTTGAGCGATGCTGGCGGTATTGACGATGTGCGTCGCAAAATTCGGGAGAAGGTTGGGACATTACAACAGGGAGAATGGGTCCAAGGAGATGGCTGGGACGAAGGTAAGCTGGTTGAAAAGCGTTATATATACACATCCGATCTTGACGACATAAGCCCTCACAATCCAGTCTGGCTATTACATACGACCGGCCATTATGGGGCGGCGAATAGCTATGCGATGAGATTAGCGCATGTTAATCCGGAGAGTCGTGCGCCTTTAGCCGGCACGATTGACCGTGACGCCAAGGGGAACCCGACCGGAGTGCTTAAGGAGTCAGCAATGGATCTGGTGACGCGCCTTATTCCTCCTACTACTCCTGAACAGGAGCGCAGCGGAATCTTGCATGTCATCGAAGAATTGCATCGAGAGGGAGTTACTGCCGTTAAAGACGCAGACATCCAAGAGCATACTTGGGAGGCATACAGGCAGCTGCTCAGCGACGGCAAGCTGCCAATGCACGTATTCGTGCTTTGGCACGCCGGTACAACGATGGAGTCGGCGCGAGAAACCCTTGCTCGCATTTCTGCTCTTCCCAGGCCGCCTCAGTCGCTCGGCGATGGCAAACTGCTTTCCGGAGGAGCGAAGCTCTACATGGATGGCAGCGGCGGCGCACGCACTGCGTGGGTGTACAAGGAGTGGAATAAAAATTCAAAGGACACAGACACCGGAAATTACGGCTATCCGGCGACGGATCCTGGCATATACCGCCAGCAAGTGCGTTTGTTTCATGAGGCGGGGGTCCACATAGGGACACACGCCGTTGGTGATCGCGCCATCGACTGGGTGGTGGACACCTACGCGGACGTATTGAAGGAGAAACCGGCAAGCGGGCTTCGACACAGCATTATTCATTGCAACATCCCCAGCGATCATGCCCTCGACGCAATGGCGAAGCTCGAGCAGCAGTACGACGCCGGCTACCCGGAGGCGCAACCGCCGTTCACGTGGTGGATTGGCGATACATATGCCGGCAATTTTGGTCCGGAGCGTTCGGTACGTCTTAATCCGTTCAAGACGTATCTCGCCAAAGGTATTGAATGGGCAGCGGGATCGGATTACTTTGTGACCCCTTTAGCACCACGTTACGGGATTTGGTCATCGATAGTTCGCGAACCACTCAAGGGTGTGTATGGGAGGCATCCCTTTGGAACATTAGAGGCCGTAGATGTTCACATCGCTCTGCGCTCCTACACAACATGGGCCGCGCGGCAATTGTTTCTAGAAAGCCGGATTGGTTCGATCGAACTGGGCAAGGAAGCCGATATTGCTGTTTGGGACCAAGACATTTATAGCGTGCCTCCCGATAACATCAAAAACTTAAAATGTGAGATGACAGTCTTTAATGGTCAAATCGTTTACAAGATTGCCGAGACACCGATCACCGTGAAAAGCGGAGGAAAGTAAC
>CATPBY010000463.1 GCA_955652845.1 uncultured Terriglobales bacterium
CGACAAGGCGCTGAAACTTGTCGCCGCGTTCGAAGAGGCGCAGCAACGTGGGCTAAGTGTGGTGAGCTTAGGTTCGAAGATGATTGATCCCCCGGTAGTGGAACGCGCGCAAAAACTAGTGGCCCGAGCAAGAAAGATGTAGGCGCGGGCGTCCCGCCCTGCAGGGTTGGTAAGCACAGACCCGCAGGAGAAGAGCCGCCGCGCCTACAAACAAGAAAATATGAGCGATCGCATCGAACTGGCCCAAAACGCCGCCAGGCGCATGGTGCCGGTCATGGTTAACGGCAGACCGCAGATTCCCTACCTCGGCGTGAACGAGTACCAGCCTCGCGGGCGCAAAGCCACCCCGCCCGTCCGCTCCAGCAAAGATTATCCAGAGAATGGCGACAAGCGCGTCGACGATCTGGAAACTGCTCTGCGCAAATGTGGACTGCGTGATGGCATGGTGATCTCCAACCATCATCATCTTCGCGATGGCGACCGCGTTGCCCTGTTGGCTCTCGAAGCCGCTGCAAAAATCGGCGTGCAGAACCTGATGTGGTTTCCCAGCGCATCGTTTCCGTCGCAAAAATCCGCGATCGATCTCATGCAGGCGGGAGTCATCCATCACATTGAAGGCTCGATGAATGGTCCTCTGGGCGACTATTGCACCCAGGGCAAGATGCGCGGCATGGGAGTTCTGCGATCCCACGGCGGCCGCTGGCAGGCCATTCAGGACGGCGAAGTTCACATTGATATCGCGGTGATCGCCGCGCCCACGGCCGACGCTTTCGGTAACGCCGATGGTTCGCATGGCAAATCTGCATGCGGCTCGCTGGGGTTTGCGCTGGCCGATTCTATTTATGCCGATCAGGTGATTGTGGTCACCGACAACCTGGTCCCCTTTCCTTGCATCCCCTGGCAGATTCAAGGCAACAATGTGGATTACGTGGTGGAAGTGGAATCGATCGGCGATCCGGCAAAGATCGTTTCCGGGACTACGCAGATTACGCGATCGCCAGACCGGTTGCGGATCGCGGAACTGGTGGCCCGATTTTTGCGCGCAACCGGCATCATGCGCAACGGATTCTCCTTCCAGGCCGGAGCCGGTGGCATCGCTCTGGCTTTTGTCGATTACCTGCGGCAGATGATGAAAGAAGATGGCGTGAGAGCTCGATTCGTCCGCGGCGGTTCCACGCGATATTTAGTGGAAATGATGCAAGAGGGCCTCACCGATTACATTCTCGATGGCCAAACTTTCGATCTCGATGCGGTGAAATCAATTGCCAGCGATCCCCGGCACGTGCCAACTTCGCCGTTTACCTCCTACAATTTTCATGGCAAAGGGAATTTCGCTTCTTTAGTCGACGCCGTAGTTTTGGGCGCGACCGAAGTAGACGTGAACTTCAACGGCAACGTCGTGACCCACTCCGATGGACGGCTGCTGCACGGCATCGGCGGATGGCAGAACTGCCTGGCTGCGGGTTGCGCCATTCTGGCTGTGCCTTCATTTCGCGACCGCATTCCAGTGATCGTGGATGAGGTGACCACGCTTACCGGCCCCGGCGAGTTGATCGACGTGGTAGTCACGGAACGCGGAATTGCCATTAATCCGCGCCGCCAGGACTTGTTGGACGCGGCGAAGGAATCAAAGCTGCCGATCCGTCCGATTCAGGACATCAAGGCGGAGGTCGAGCGAATTTGCGGCGGGAAACCCGCGCCTCCTAAGCTCGGGAACCATCCCGTCGCCGTCGTCAAGTGGGTTGACGGCACGGTCCTCGACACGGTGTGGCAAATCAGCTAAGCCAGCTCCTGCAAGATACCCGCCCTGAAGGACTACTGAGTCTGCAGGCTGATCATTCCATTAATTTGCACGCCGGCATCATTCTGCAGCACGTACGCGTCGCTTCCCGAGATAAGATAAAACACCAGGTTGTTGGAGATGGTATTGATCGAGCCAACCGCGCGCCCGTTGCTGGAGACTGAGTATGTTCCCCGCAAAACACCAGGGGATATCGCTCCGCCACCGGTGATATTGCTGTTGGCAAGTTCATCCAGCGTCAACTTGCCGGTTCCATCCCACGTCAATGTTCCGAGGCGGTCCAGAAGCTGAAGAGGATTGAAAACGAAGCCATCCATCATGAAGGCAAATTGTCCATTCATGGTGGCATTGGTAAACGTGCCTGTCTGCTGATCGAGCGTGCCATCCTCTACGGCGTTCGGGTCACTGGTAATCAGGAAGAAGCCACGGCCCGGATTGACCATCCAGAGCGTGGCCTGAATGGTTCCGCTGGAGATGTTGAGCTTGATCGTTGCCCGGCCATTCGATGCGGAAGTGGGGGCTGTGAAGGTCCCGCCGCTGATCGTGGTCGAAAGCGTACTGCCATCCTCCACCGCGTCGACCGCCCCGCTGGTGATTAAGCCGCTGCCGGCGGTGAATGCACCCACGGTGTCAACCGCGTTGACACCATTGCTGACTGTGTCGCCCCGCCCGTCAAAGGCGTAACTCCCGGAGAGTGCCGGCGCAGTTTGCTTTTCCGCCCGCCCAATACCGAGAAGGCCCGAGGTGCTCGACAGGAAGCGGATATTATTCGCATCCACAATGTAATAGACGAAGCTTGAAGTAAGGGGAGTGTTGTCAGTGAAGTTGCCCGTACCGCGACCGAGAGCATTCGGAGCATTAAACAATCCGCTGGTTATAGACAGCGCACTTGCCCCGCCATTATTTAGAATTCCGCCCCGGTCAACATCCATAGCCCCGCTGCTGACTGCGCCGCCCGAGACCGTGAAAGTACCCACCATAGCGGCGGAGGCAGCAAAAGTTTGCGCGCTATCCACGGTGTGCAGCCGAAACGCATATGTGCCGCTCGGAGTCGCTGTCGTGTCCTGAAGCTCGGCGACTCCGCTGGAATTGAGACCGGCATCCGCCTCAATCAAGTAAGCTTTTTTCGGGCTGACCAGCGTTACTGCCAGAGTCACTGGTGTACCTATAGCGTTATTCAGGGACAAAGTTCCGGTTCCATCATTATTAATTTTATAGGTGCCGCTACCCGTGGTGCTGGTAGGAGTCGCTCCCTCGGAAAAATCATCGGACACGGTGGTTAGAACTCCGTTGCCGTCAGCGACGAACACTCCCGCTTCATAGTAGGGAAAGGTTCCCCTGGTAGTGTCTGTACCCGACAATTGGTAGACGTATTGTCCTTTTAAACTGGCGTTGGAAAAATTCCCCGTTGGAATAAAAGGGCCGCCGCCGCTACTGCCTGATCCGCAAGCCGCACAAAATAGAATGGAAAATATGCCTAGAGTGAACAATGGTATTTTCATAAAGTATGGCAGTCGCGGGCCGCCGCCTGACTCCTGGTTCGTTAGGATTGGATCATTTTATCTATACCTTTGATGCAAAACCGGGACTTCCAACACTATAAAACACAGATGCCCCGGCAAAGTTGCACGGTGAATCCCGTCAGACAACAGTTTGCCGCGCCGGTCAATGTTTCTACCCTCGATCCCGGTTGAGCACTTCCCGGACTTTGCGCGACAGCATCTGCAGGGTGAAAGGCTTTTGCAGAAAGGCAGTACCTGCTTCCAGCACGCCTTGATGCACGATCGCATCTTCGGTGTATCCGGAAAGGAAAAGAACCTTGATGTCAGGATCCGACGCGGAAAGTTGTTTCGCCAGCTCCCGTCCGCTCATTCCGGGCATGACGACATCGGTTATCAGCATGTCGATGGGACCGTGATAATCGGATGCGGTCCGGAGCGCGGCTTCGCCATGCTCAGCTTCCAGGACCTTGTAACCCTTCGCCTCCAGAGTTTCCCGTACGAGCTGGCGCACGGATTCTTCATCCTCGACCAGCAATACCGTCTCTGAACCTCCGACCGCAGATTGGGAAGCGCGCAAGGCGCTTAAAGGTTCCGCGGCGTCGTCGACCCGCGCCAGGTAGATGCTGAAAGTAGTGCCCCGGCCAACTTCGCTCCGGGCAAAAATGTAGCCTCCACTCTGTTTAATAATGCCGTAGGCCGTCGAAAGTCCCAGCCCCGTGCCCTTGCCTTTTTCCTTGGTAGTGAAGAACGGCTCGAAGATGCGGGATTGCGTTTCTTTGTCCATGCCGTGGCCGGTATCTGTGATCGAAAGCATCACGTAGGGACCAGGCTGGATGTAGCTGTATTCACGACGAAGGTCATCATCGAGGTTCACATTTGCGGTTCGAATCGTAAGCTTCCCGCCGTTCGGCATCGCATCCTTGGAATTGACCACCAGGTTCATAATGACCTGTTCGATCTGCCCGGCGTCGGCTCGAGTTCGTCCCAGGTCGTCGGCCAGTTGGGTGATCAGTTCAATATTTTCCCCAATCAGCGGACGTAATAACCGCTCCAGGTCCTTTACGATCGCATTTACATCAACTACCTTGAGTTCCAGGAATTGCTTCCGGCTGAAGGCGAGCAACTGCCGGGTGAGGGTGGTCGCGCGATCAGCGGCCTGTTGGACGGCGGCGATCTTCGGATACAGTGGATTCGTTCTTGAAGTCTTTTCCAGCAACACTTCGGTGTAACCGCTGATCACCATAAGAAGGTTGTTGAAATCGTGGGCTACCCCCCCGGCCAGACGTCCGACCGCTTCCATTTTTTGAGCCTGCCGGAATTGGTCCTCCAGCACGCGACGCTCGGTTACATCCTCTGCAATCACTTCTAAAACACGCTCGGTCTGCTCTGCAATAGTGACGGCGCGCCCGCTAAGCCGCACCGTAATGGCGTTGCCATCCTTGCGCTTCCAACGCACCTCCATGTTCTCCAGACGGGTGCCGCGCCGAAATTGATTCATCAGCCGTGCCTGCTCTTCCGGCTCGACGAAGACGTCCCGCTTGGGATCGAGCGCGAGCACTTCGTCGGTCGAGAAGTAGCCCAACATCGCGATCAATGCCGGGTTTACATCCAGAAACTTTCCTTCCATGCTGGACCGGTAGATTCCGTACACCGCGCTTTGCACAAGTGACCGATAGCGCCCCTCGGAACGCCGCAGAGCCTCCTCGTTGCGTTTGTGTTCGATGGCGCTGGCCAGTTGCTGCGACACGAAGGTTAAAATATCTTTGTCCTTTTCTCGGAAGCGCACGCGGTCAGCGTAAATCTGGAGTACCAGCACTCCGAAGGTGTTTCCGGCCGCCTTCAGAGGAACTCCCAGCCAGTCCACTGAAGGAGCTCCGATCAGTTCGACTTCGCCGCGTCGCACCAATTGATCGAAAAGGTCCGGAGTACACAGCAATGGCTCCCCAGTTCGCAGAACATACTCGGTGAGTCCACGTCCCAGCTTTTTAGGCGCAGGCCGGGGATCTTCGTCGTCCACGAAATAAGGAAAGCTGAGCAACTGGGTCAGCGGATCATAGACGGCGATGTAAAAGTTGCGCGCGTACATCAATTCCGCAACTATGCTGTGAATTCCCGCGTAAAATTGTTGCAGATCTTCCGCCGAACTTGTCTTCTCCGCAATCCGGTAAAGCGCGGAACTCAGCGCTTCGGCGCGCTTCTGATCTGAGATGTCGCGATAGAGAACGCATGCCGCTACATGTTTTCCATCGACAATGACGGGAGCGCTGGAAAGGAATACATCCACCAGCGAACCATCTTTGCGCTGGCGTTTGGTCTCCAGCGTTACCTTTCGGCCCTGCGAAAGCGAATCCGCTATCCAGCGAGTTTCTGAACTCCGGTCGGGAGGAACGATTAATGTGTCGATCCGGCGTCCCAGCGCATCTTCCGGAGCAAAGCCGAACATGCGGGTAAATTCCGCATTAAGCCGCAGAATCTGATGTTGCTGGTTAAGAATGGTGATCGCCTCGGGCGCACACTCCACCAGTTGCTCGAGGTAAGCCTTCTCCAGTTCAGGGCTGTCGGAGTGGGAATTGAAGACTGCCGCATTCCCGGGGGCTGCCGGGGGGGAATGCTGGGGATGCGAAAGCGTAGCGGTTCCGCGTTCCAGCGCCTGCTGCAGAAACCTCGCCCGTGAAAGCTCAGCAGCCGTGGCTGGCCGGGTGATTTTGTCACCCATCCGTACACCCTCCCATCCTGCATTCGAGACCGATGTGGGATGTTAGATCGGAGGCTTGTTACCCGAAAGTTACGGAGGTAATTTTTTTCAACGCGGAAGGCCAGTGCGGCTTGCGATCAGGTTCCTGTGGCCAGCATCTCGCATACCCGCTGTATGGCGTCGCGCTGTTCCGGATTCAACGCCAGAAATTCAAAGCCATGGCGCAACCCGTCGCGGTATCGTACCAGGGCCCGAATCTTCATGGGGTATGCGGCCAGGGGAAGCGAAATCTCCATGGACACGACTTCGCCGGGTTCCAATTCTCCGGTGAGCGTGCCCCCAATTCCGTCTCGCCCCATCTCATTGGAGCGCCCCCAGAGCGACACGGTCTTGCCGTCACGAAAAACGTGGATCGAAAGTCGAATGTCAAGGGGATAGCGCGGATAACGGCGCGCCCGGCCGTTTGGAGGAGTGGAGTTAGGCGCGCTGCTATTCATCTGTTCTTCTTAGAGTAAATGAACTTCCCAATTTTTTCTTGTCAGAAAATCACAGGAGACGGCTAGTTCCCGTGCAACGGATATCCAGCCTCGAAGGGTAGCTTACCGCCTACGCGCATAACTGCCACTCGGCTGTTGATCGAATACACATCCACCAGGCCCACCGCTCCCGGGACGGACTCGACTTTGCGCAGCAGGATCTCATCGGACTCCACCAGAACAATGGCAGGATGACCGATGCGGGCGTGATTGGCGGCGGAGATCATTCCGCTTACTTCCCCCTTGGGCACGCCATAAATCTTTTCCAGTACAAGCTTCATGTCGGGTGCAGCCGGATCGCGGGTGAAGAAGGTAATTGGCTTGCCATCAGGCCAGTGGTTGGTCAGCCCTTTGCAGATCTTAACCAGCTCCGTCATGGTAACGCCGGTCACTGTGTTCGCCTTGTTGGAAACCACGGCCATGTCCTTGGCGGCCGCGATCGCAACCGGACTCAGCAGCCAACTGAGGACCAGCAGCACGCGGATGAAGCCACGCCGAGCACCGACCGAGACTTCCCCGCGGCGTCCCATGCGCTCCGATTGTCGTCGATATAGCCGGCATGCTCAATGCTGACAAATCCGCAGTACCAGCAACAGCAACAGCAAATTATTGGCGACGCGATTGGTTCTTTGGGCGTGGTGTGCCCGCGAATCAGGGGAACTTTTCGATACGCTCCTTCGTAATCTAAAATACCGCTGTTGCGGAGGTGTGAAATGTTCTGCAACCAGTGCCGGACCGAACTTCAGGCGGACTACAATTTGTGCCCCAAGTGCGGCACGCCGGTCGGAAGATTGGCGCAACCTGCAGCCGTCGCCGGTCAAGGCCGATTGCAGCGCCACCTGAGAACCCTGGGAATTTTGTGGATTGCCGTCGGCGCTCTCTTCCTCATTCCATCCGCCGTGCTGATGACGCTAGGCTCCGTCTCTCATATCGCGATTCCCGGCACCGAGGAAATAGGGCGCATGGTCGGACCGTCTCTGCTCTCCTTTTTCGGCACCCTGTTCCTGCTGGTCGGGGGCGCCCAAATCTGCGTGGGCTGGGGACTGATGCGGCGCCAATCCTGGGCGCGCGTCGCCGCCCTGATCCTGGGCATCATCTCGTTGTTTCATCCGCCATTCGGAACCGGCCTCGGCATCTACACGCTTTGGGTGCTGCTCGCGCATGATGCCGGAACCGAATATCAGCAATTGGCCAGGGCCGGCAGCTAGCCAAACCGCCGCGCCTGCTCAATAATGGTAATGGTATGAATCCCCTAGGTTCATCCTGACATCAGAAACCCGTGGAGGAAATACTATGGCGCATGAATTACCCCCCCTGCCGTATGACTATTCCGCACTTGAACCTGTAATCGATAGCCAGACCATGAAGTTGCATCACGACATGCATCACGGGACCTACGTAAAGAACCTGAACGCCGCCCTGGAAAAACATCCCGACCTGCAATCGAAGAGTCCGGAAGATCTGCTGCGTGATCTGAACGCAATCCCGGAGGACATTCGCGCCACCGTCCGCAATAACGGCGGCGGCCACGTCAATCACAGTATGTTCTGGAAAATCATGAAACCCAAGGGCGGCGGCGACCCCAGCGGCGCCATCGCCGAAGCCATCAAGAAAAGCTTTGGAAACTTCAAGGATTTTCAGACCAAATTCAACGACGCCGGCGCCAAGCAGTTCGGCAGCGGCTGGGCCTGGCTCGCAGCCAAAGCCAGCGGAGAGTTGCAGGTCCTCAGCACGGCCAACCAGGACAACCCTATCTCCCAGGGGCTGTTTCCAATCCTGGGCAACGACGTCTGGGAGCACGCCTACTACCTAAAATACAACAACCGTCGTCCGGAATATCTGGCAGCGTGGTGGAACGTGGTGAACTGGGAAGAAATCAACAAGCGCTTCGAGAGCCTGAAGTCAGGCCACCGCGAACCGGCAATGGCCAGCCGCTAAATCGCATCCTACAAACCGCTCATGTGGGGCACTGTTTGGAACTTATAAAAGTGTCCCACGTCTCGCGGTCCCGGGATAGCTGTCCCGCTGCTAATGACCTCGGTCTCTTTGATTTCGCCGACACTGAAGTCCATCCAGGTGAATCGCTAGCGCCGATGATCCGTCACAAGACTTACGAGCACCCACTGGTACTCCCGCAGCTCATGCAGCGATAACAACTCCCATTTCTCGTCATGATGCTTCCGCAAAAGCTGCAGGTCGGGGCGTCGCCCAGATCGACGATTCCGGCGAGGGCATCGGCCGCGTGCACCGATCCACCGGCGGGTGCGGGGGCCCGCCCCACACCAGCTTCACCCGGTCCATTCATCTCTCCGACCTCTGATGGCTGGGAGCTGACAGCTGATGGCTTGAGCCGCAGGTTTTCGAACAGCATCTGCTGCTGGCCGGTCAGGAAGCGCAACTGCAGCCAGCGGAAGATATAATCCATGATGGATTTGGCGAAACCGATATCCGGATTATTGGTCCAGCCGCTGGGCTCGAAGCGGGTGTGCGCGAACTTCTCGCACAACAACTTCAAGGGCACACCGTGTTGCAGAGAGATGGAGACGGCAAGGGCGAAGCTGTCCATCAAGCCGCTGACCGTCGACCCTTCTTTCGCCATCTTGATAAAGAGCTCGCCGGGACTCTGATCAGGATAGAGGCCGACGGTGATATAGCCTTCGTGTCCGCCAACGTTGAATTTATGGGTAATAGACGCACGCTCTTCCTGCAGCCTATGCCGCACAGCCCGCGGCGGCCCGTTAGGATTGTCGTCTTCCATCACGGTCTGGGCGCGGCCGCTCCCGGCCGCGTCTTCTTTCTTACTTAGCGCCGTCAAAGTTCCTGCAGCGCTCAGCGGTTGCGACTTCTTGCAGCCATCGCGATAAATAGCCACAGCCTTCAATCCCAGCTTCCATGCCTGGAGATACGCTTCCATGATGTCTTCCACGGTCGCATTCTCCGGCAGGTTTACCGTTTTAGAGATGGCGCCAGAGATGAAAGGTTGCGCCGCCGCCATCATCTTCAGATGTCCCATGTAAGCGATAGAGCGCGTGCCCTTGGCGGGCTTGAAAGAACAATCAAACACAGCCAGATGCTCATCTTTGATATGCGGAGCCCCTTCGATTGTTCCCGTCGCATCAATGTAGCTGACAATCTGGTCCGCCTGATCATGGTCATACCCCAGTTTGAACAAGGCCGCAGGCACAGTCTGATTGACGATTTTGATCATCCCCCCACCCACCAGCTTCTTGTACTTCACCAGAGCCAAATCCGGCTCAATCCCGGTAGTATCGCAATCCATCATGAACCCGATAGTTCCTGTGGGGGCTAGGACTGTTACCTGAGAGTTGCGATAGCCGAATTTTTCGCCGTGAGCGAGAGCTTCGTCCCAGCAGGCTCTGGAGGCATCGTAGAGCGCCGCGGGGACATTGTTCTTGTTGATGTTGTTCACCGACGCCCTGTGCATGCGGATGACATCGAGGAAAGGTTCGCGGTTGATGTACCAGCCGGGGCAAGCGCCTCCCGGGGTTGCGGAGCTTGGCTCGGCCTGGACAGCTGAGTCGGCTGTCCTCGCGTGCACCGTGCCCAGATTGGTTTCGGCCAGGCCTTTTTTGGTGGCTTCGGTGGCGGGCACAAGCGGCTGGCAGGATTCGGCAATCTTTGAGGATTGCAGATAGGCCTCGCCGCACATGATCGCGGTGACGCAGGCGGCGTAGTCACGGCCGGCATCGGAGTCATATGGCAAGCCTGCGGCCATCAGCAAGGCGCCGAGATTGGCGTAGCCGAGCCCCAGCGGACGGTAATCATGGGAGTTGCGCATGATCATTTCGGTCGGGTAGCCGGCGTTGTCCACAATGATTTCCTGCGCCGTGATCAGCACATCGACAGCGTGGCGGTAGGCTTCAACGTCGAATGTGCCGTTGGCAGCGAACTTGAGCAGGTTAAGGCTGGCCAGGTTACAGGCCGAATCATCCAGGAACATGTACTCGGAGCAGGGATTCGACGCATTAATGCGCGCCGTATTCTTCGAAGTGTGCCAGCGATTGACCGTGGTGTCGTACTGCATGCCGGGATCGCCGCAGCGCCAGGTAGCATCGGAAATCCTGTAGAGCAGGTCTTTGGCCTTGAAGGTGTGCATCGGCCGGCCATCGCGGATGGCGCGAGTGGAGAAATCCGTGTCGCGCAGGACGGCGTACATGAAGTCGTCAGTCACGCGAACAGAGTTGTTGGCGTTCTGAAAAAAGATCGACGAATAGGCTTCCGAGTCCGGGGAAGATCCGTCGTATCCGGATGCGACCAAAGCGTGGGCCTTGGCCTCTTCTTTGGATTTGCACTCGATAAAGTCGATGATATCGGGATGGTCGATGTTCAGGATGACCATCTTGGCAGCGCGACGGGTCTTGCCGCCGGACTTGATCACGCCGGCAAAGGCGTCGAATCCTTTCATAAAGCTGAGCGGACCGCTGGCGGTGCCGCCGCCGCTCAAGCCCTCCGTCGAGGAGCGTAGTGAGGACAAGTTCGTGCCCGTGCCGGAGCCCCATTTGAAGAGCATCCCTTCGGTCTTGGCAAGCGTGAGAATGGAGTCGAGCGAATCTTTCACCGAGTTGATGAAGCACGCCGAGCACTGCGGCGTCTTGTACCCGGTGACTCCAAATTCAACCCGCGCCGTAGCCGGGTTCCAGTGCCAGTTCTGCGCATCGGAGTTGGGTTCGATGCGATCGCAACCCACGTTGAACCAAACCGGCGAATTGAACGCGGCATACTGCCGAATGAGAATGTGCACCAATTCATCATGGAAAGTTGCGCCATCGTCCGTGGTTTTGAAGTAGCCCTGCGCCAGTCCCCAGTCGCGAATGGTCTCCGCAACTCTTGTCACCAGGGCGCGCACGCCGCTTTCGCGCTCCGGAGTCCCCACCGTCCCATGCAGGTACTTGCTGGCCACGATATTGGTTGCCGTCATCGACCAGTCCTTAGGCGTCTCGACGTCCTTCTGTTCGAAGATCACATTGCCCTTAGCGTCGGTGATCTGCGCCGTACGCAACTCCCAATCGATCTCGTCGCAGGGCGAGACCCCAGGCTTGGTGAAAAACCGGCGGAAGGTAAGGCCGGGAGCCTTCCTGCTGCTGACAGTTGTAGCAGCGGCGATCGGGGCCGTATTGGCAACCGCGGGAGGCTGGGCGGCGGGGGCTTTTTGAGTTACTTCAGCCATTTCGGTATTTTCTCTCTTTTCTGCGGATTCTTCGGTCCGCTTGTTCGATCTTAATAGTTGCCGACTCTCCAGTATCGTCAAAATCCAGATGGAAACGGCGCTGGAGGCCCGATCCGAGCCTGCTCATTTGATGATTCGAGTGAATGCAAAGCATTAGCCGGTTTCTCCATCGCGGCGGCTAATGCCGGTATCGAGGTCAGGCCGATAGCAGCACGATGGGGGTCGCCGCCAGACGTGGACTCGAATCGCTGGCTGAACCCTGACCCCATAGCTGCTGATGAATCCAGCCA
>CATPBY010000464.1 GCA_955652845.1 uncultured Terriglobales bacterium
GCCTGATCCAGGCGGAAATCGAACAAGACGACCTGCGGCCTCACGCTAAGTCCAGCGTAATCGGCGCGACACCCCAAGGGGCGGGGGATCCGGAGTCTGCGGCGCGAGCTGTCCGCGAGATGTTCACCGCGATTGCGCCCCGCTACGATCTGCTCAACCACATACTTTCTTTCAACGTAGACCGTTTGTGGTGGCGAAGGACCGCGCGAAGCTTTTCTCATCTCCTGTCGCGGCCTGGCACGCGAGTTCTGGACCTGTGCTGTGGCACCGGAGACATGACGTTTGCTTTGCACCGTGAGGGCGGAGAAGCGCCGGAGATTACGGGAGCTGATTTTTCTCATGCCATGCTGCAGCGCGCGAGCGCGAAATGGGCTGGCACTTCACTCCGCTGGGTGGAAGCCGATGCGCTGCGCCTGCCTTTTCCCGACGCGAATTTCGATCTGCTGACGGCCGCATTCGGCTTCCGCAATCTGGCAGACTACGACGCCGGATTACGCGAGATCGCGCGCGTGCTGGGCCCGGAAGGCGAGTGCGGGATCCTGGACTTTGGAGAGCCCAGCGGTATGATTGGCGGACTCTACCGAATTTATTTCAAACATGTACTGCCAAAAGTGGGCGCGTTGGTTTCAGGCGTAACCGGGCCTTATTCATACCTGCCCGCGTCGGTGGAGCGCTTTCCCGAACCCGCGGAAATGCTGGACCGCATGCAGCGGGCAGGTTTCCGAGAAGTTTCCTGGGAACCTTATACTTTCGGAATCGCCGGACTGTACCGGGGAAAAAAATAGCCAGCAGCGGGTGGAACCGCCGCCGCAATGTGGTTCGGATGAGAAGGCTGTTGTCGCAGACTTCCGCTTTATGATCTGGCGGCGTCTTTCAGCAAATCGGCCAGCTTCTGAATGTCCTCTGCGCTGGCGTCGCCGATCACGAAATAACGCAGCCCGTTTGCACTCCACGATTGAGCATTGAACGATAAGCGCCTGCGCGGCCCCGAATCCGCTCGAAATGCAGGATTGACTGCTCCGTCCTGGAAAATAAATGCTGAAATGTTGTGCTTGCGTACCTGATAAATCAGTTCTGCTCCGGGGGCCTGCTCCAGATAGACGACGCGCCCGCCCAGCAGCGTGAACTCTGACTTCGACAATTCGGGTAAATTGAAGGTGAAGGGGATTTTTCCCTGAAACCAGGGCTTTACGGTGTGACGGTCGGTAGAAACGACGTCCACCGGGTTGGTGCTGGCAAGCGTGGACACGTGCAAGTCAGCGATCTCACTGAAGGCGTGCTGGCGTTCCAGTCGCTGGTGGCCAATATAGTTTGCCAGCATTCCCGCAAACAGCAACACCGCGATCACCGACGCGGCGGTCAGCCACGCTCGAGCCGGGGAGAAGCCTGGTCTCACCGCAACCTGCCGTTGCAAACGAGCGCGGAACTCTGCACTTGGCTGATAGCGCCTGCCTGCGATCTGTACGGCTCGTCTAAGGTGCACACGGCTTAAGACGTCAGCCGCGCAAGCAGGACAATTTCGAACGTGCAGCTCCACCGACTTCGTTTCAACAGTGCAGAGTTCGCCGTCAAGATAATTGTCAAGCTTGGCCGTGAAGTCGTCTGCCATCTATCCTCCCTGCAGTTTTTGGCGCAGCTTCTCGCGTAGCGCCTTTCGGGCCCGGGATAGGCGAGACATCACTGTGCCGATTGGAATGGTAAGCGCCTCCCCGATTTCCTGATAGGACATCTCCTCCACCTCGCACAGCAGCAGCACCTCGCGGAAATAAAGCGGCAGAGTCCCAATGGCGCTCTGCAGAAGCTGCTGCTGGGAACGTTCGATGAAGATCGTTTCCGGCGTATCCGGACCTGCCGGGAGTTCGGGAGCGTCCTCAGTGTCCAGGGGCACAGTTGCGGTGGCTTTCAGTCCGGTACGTGAAGTGAGAAATGTGTTCCGCAAAATGCGATAGATCCACGCCCGGAAATTGGTGCCAGGCTGAAATGAAGAAAATCCCTTCAGCGCCTTGACATAGGTTTCCTGCACCAGATCTTCGGCTTCGCTGCGATTTTGGGTCAACCAATGAGCGAAGTTAAAGAGCTGGTCAAACAGGGGCATAGCCAGTTCTTCAAACGTCGACGCATTCAAGCGCTCGTCCGCCACCTCCATAGAGTAAACCAACGGTACGGCGATTTATTCCCAAGGTAATCCGCAATATTCTCGGGTGGAAGACTTTACCGGCGAGGAGGGCTGAAACGCTATGCCCCAGCCGATTGTTGCGCCGCTGTGGCCGCATCGGAGGCGAAACAGTCGGCAAACGCGTCCGCTATGTTGTAGCGGATTACGTTTTCATAGCTGTGACCGAGGAAGGTTTTCAAGCGCTCGGTATTCATGATGTATTCGCCCGTAATGTACGGCATGGCCTCAGGCGGGATGGCTGAAATCCCGGATTTCCACAAGAACTGCAAGACCAGATGAAAGGCGGCGCGCCCCGGCACGCGCACCAGTTTCGCATGGGCTATCTCCACGCATTGGGCGAAGGTAAGAGGCTCGCCGCGTCCAGCGACGTTCAGCACCGTCAGCCGCTGCGATTCCGGCTCTGTCTTGCGCAGGATGTGAGCAATCAAGCGGGCAACATCGTCAACGTGAACAAATTGGATTCGATTGCTCAGATATTGATCTCCAAAAGGCAACATACAGGGAAGGCGCTTGCCTTGGCTGCGCATTTTGGCAGCCCGCTCGCCGCGGCCGTTCGGCGTACCTCGAAAAGTTCCGACCATGTAGTTGTCGACGCTGGCTCCAGCAAAAATGTGCGGGCGCATCATATACGCGCTACAGCCTCGCAACGCCGGCGCTCTTTGCTGCACAACTCGGTCCGACTCCATTTTATGAATCGCGTAAGGCAAAGTGTGAGCAGCCAGTGCGAAGTCTTCGGTCACCGGGCCTGGCAACTGGGGTCCATAGGCAGCGACGCTGCTGGGAAAAATGAACTTCTGGACCACGCTTTCATCGCGATTGGCTTCAGTAACTGCCTCCATGACCCGCGCGGTTCCGGCCACATTGATCTGCCACATGCGATCCAGGTCAAGTACGCCCGTGCGAACTGGATCGAGCACAAACGCGAGGTGCATAACAGCTACGGCACGCGATTCCCTGAGCAATACGTATAGTGCTCGACATGATTCCTCCTGCCCAAGATCCAGACGTTCAAAGCGCAGGGAAGCATCACTCTTCGGCGGATTGAGGTCCACTCCGATCACGCTGAAGTCCGAGAAAAGCGGCAGCAGGCGGAGCCCGAGATTGCCGGAAATTCCGGTGACCACCACGGTTGGTTTGTTGTCGGCCATTATTTGGGCCCGGGTGCCGGAGGGGTGGCGGGGGCCTTGAAGTCTGGCCGCGGCATGTTCATTCGCGGGGGTATGTTCGTCCCCGGTCCGGCATTGGGAGTGCCAAAGTATTTTTCGTCGAGCGTAGCCTGGGACGATTGTTGCAACGCCTGCCGGGACTCCTGCAAACGTTGCGCTTTCAGCGTGTTCACAATTTCCTCGCGCGCTTTCTCCAGCGGGATTGTGTCCTTCTCCGTGACCTTGTAGACGAAATAACCGGTCGGGCTGGAAAGCAGCGGCGAAACCTCGTTGGCCTTGAGGTCCATGACCGAAGCCTGATCGGCCGGCAGACCGGTGCGCCTGACTTTACTCATTTTTGTGCTGGGCGCCTTGCCTTTTTGCCCGGCGGCCGCGAAAGCCTCGGCCTGCAGTTTATCGAAGTCTTCTCCAGCTGCTGCCCGAGCCTGCAGGGCTTTGGCTTCCTTGTTCATGGCGTCGTCCGCTTCCTGTTGACGCTTCTTGGTCTCCGCCTCCGATAACTTCAGTTTCGAGGGCTCCAGCAGCTTGCTTTGCGGAATATACAGGCGCTGCAGGTCAGCTTCTTCATGAACATCGATATGCTTGCGATAGTAGTCTTCAATGTCGGCATCCGGAACATGGGCTGCCTTCTCTTGCATATCCCGGTCGAGCAGCTCGGCCATGACGCTCGTTCTCTGCGCCTTCATGCGCTCCTCAAATTTTGGCCCCTTATCAAGGCCCATTTCGTGGGCTTTGTGCGCCATGGCGAGAAGCGAGGCGTAACGAGTGGCGAGCTGGCGGCGAGCACTCGGTGGCATGGTCGGGGCAACCGCATCTACCAGCTTTTCGAATTCGGCGCGCGTAACATTCGTCTTGCAGTCAGACGAGTTGGACTTCTCCGCGGCGGGATCGTCGCACATCCCCTGAATGGTGATGACAGGCGTCTCGGGCGTGACCGTCTCAGTCTCTGGCGCCTTAGAATCCGGATTTGATCCGAGAGCTGCGCCGCCCGCAGGAGCAGAACCCTGCGGAGATGCTGGCGGCGCGGAGTTTGCCGCTTGTCCCCAGCTGAGAGCGCCAAGCAGCAAACATACCAATCCACGATGAATCATAAACTGAATGCCTCCAGGGAAGATGGAAACGCCACAGAAAATCCTAGCACAGTGGCAGCCGTCAGCTATTGCTTATGGTAATGGCTATGCAGGATGCTTTGTTTGCAACTTGGCGTAAACGTGCTGGCGCGGCGATAATGCCGCCATGGCGCAAGCCCCGGCGGTCTACAGTTCGGGCTCCATGCGAGCAGAGAAGCGGGCGGTCGCGGGCAGCTCAGACCTGCCCGCCATTGCCAAAACCTCGCTGAAGAAGGTAGTAGGATTTACCACCCGCCGCCTGGGAATTCTCTCTGAAGCGGCACACTCCGCTCTCGATCTGATCGCTGCCACCATTACTTTTTTCTCGGTCCGCGTTTCCGACAAGCCTGCCGATGCCGACCACCAGTACGGGCACGGCAAGGTAGAGAATTTCTCAGCCTTTCTGGAGACTGGGCTGTTGCTGCTCACCTGCATCTGGATTGTGTACGAAGCGGTCATCCGGCTTTTCTTTCGCCGGGTGGAAATTGAACCCAGCATCGCCGCTTTCTCAGTCTTGTTCTTCTCCATGGGGGTGGACTTCTGGCGGTCGCGCGCTTTGGGGCGGATCGCGGCCAAATATGACAGCCAGGCGCTTGAGGCCGACGCGCTGCACTTCTCCACCGACATTTGGTCGAGCGGCGTGGTCGCGTTTGGCTTGCTTCTGGTGCGGCTGGGGCGAAAGTTCGGCGTTGAATGGCTGCGGGACGCTGATCCTATCGCGGCGCTCTTCGTGGCCGGAGTGGTGGTTTACGTAAGCTGGAGACTCGCTCGCCGCACCATTGATGCGTTACTGGATGCGGCGCCTGCCGGTGTACGCAGCAAAATAATTTCTGCCGTTTCCAGAGTTGACGGCCTGCTCGAAGTAGATCGCGTACGCATTCGACGGGCAGGCAACCGTTACTTTGCCGACCTCTCGATTGGCCTCTCGCGCAATGTTACTTTTCAACGTTCGGAACAAGTGGCCGACGCTGTGACCGACGCGGTGCATAATGTCCTGCCCGACGCGGATGTCGTGGTGCACTCGGTACCGCGGGCGCTGAATACGGAAAATATTTTTGACCGCGTACGGGCGGTGGCCACGCGCAATAACTTCAACGTACACGATGTCAGCGTGCAGAACTTAAGGGGACATTTGCATGTTGAGCAGCATCTCGAGCTAGACGAGCGCTTGAGCCTGAAGGAGGCTCATGACCGGGTCACGCTCCTCGAATCCGAGATTCGCCACGACGTGCCGGAAATCTCCTCCATCCTGACACATATTGAAAGCGAGCCCGCAACCATCGAGCCTGGCGACGAGATGGTACGCGATGCCAGGCTGGAGAAGCGCTTAAAGGTCATAGCCGGCGAGTTTCCGGAGATCCTCGACATGCATGACATCCAGATCAAACGCGTGCGCGGACGCCTCTACGTTTCCTGCCACTGCACCATGTCCGACGATCTGCCGCTGACCCGCGTCCACGATATTTCGACGCAACTGGAAATACGATTCAAGCAGGAAGCCCCAGAGCTGTTCCGGGTGCTGATCCACCCTGAGCCGCGAACCGATAACAGGAGATGACATGAACGCGGCCAAAGCCACCTGGCTTGAAAACTTTCGCTTCGCCGGTATCGCCGACAGCGGCCACCCCATCGTGGTCGACGGCGACAAGAAGGCCGGCAACAGCCCGATGGAACTGGTGCTGATCGGACTGTGCGGATGCACTGGATACGACGTTACCAGCATCCTGGTTAAGAAGCGCGAACCATTTACCAGCCTGGAGGTTCGCGCCGAGGCGCAGCGCGCCAAGGATCCACCATCTGTCTATACTGAAATAAAGCTGATTTATCGTGTGGGTGGAAGCGTCTCTCACAAAGCCGTCGAAGACGCGGTGCGGCTTTCCAAAGAAAAATACTGCTCAGTTTCAGCAATGCTGCAGAAAACAGCAAAGATCACAGTAGAAATCGAATACGTATAAGGACAGCCGCCTTGGCTGTTCAGCCGGGTGACCCTCGGCCGGATTCCAGCTCGACCGACAATTGGATATCGACCATCGCCAACCGCTCCGCGGATATATCTATATTGCCACCGCTACGTTCTTCTGGGGAGTTGCAGCCACCCTGGGCCGCGCCGCCTTCACCGGCCAGCTTTCCGGTCTCAAGGCGCTGCATCCCATTGATCCGCTCATTCTGTCCCAGAGCCGCACTACACTCTCTTTCTGCGTATTTCTGCCGGCGCTGGCGCTCTGCCGCGGCTGGCGGCGTCTGCGCCTGCCGCTTGCGGATGTGGGAAAGACCTTCCTGTTGGGAACTATGGGAGTGGCGGCGTCCAATTATTTTTACTATCTGGCGATCCAGAGAACCAACGTCGCTACCGCCATCATTCTGCAATATACGGCGCCGGTCTGGGTCCTGCTATATAGCGTGGCCCGCGGATTGCAGCGCCCGACCTGGCAGCGGATCGCGGCGGTCGGTCTGGCGCTTGCAGGCATCGCCATGGTAATCGGGGTGGTGGGTTCGGGCGCGTTCCGTTTGGACTCCGTCGGCGTCACCGCATCCTTGCTGGCAGCGTTCTCGTTCGCCTTTTACAACATCGGAGGACATAATATTCTCGCTCGCTACGATCGCTGGACTGTGCTGCTGTACACCACCTTCAGCGCCGCTGTTTTCTGGATTGTTTTGAACCCGCCGTGGAAGGTTGTTGCGGCGCACTACTCCGGCGGCCAATGGATTTTTCTGATTGTTTTCTCCATGCTCTCGGTACTGCTCCCGTTCTCGTTCTATTTTGCTGGATTGCAGCATCTGGACCCTACGAGGGCAATCATTGTCAGCTGTCTGGAGCCGGTTTTCTCTATTGGAATCGCCGCTATCGTGCTCGGAGAAATCATGCGCCCGCTTCAGACATTGGGGATCATGATGGTTCTGGCTGCAATTGTCGTGGTGCAGTTGCCTGATCGTAAATCGCGAGAGCCGGTAACCGTGGTTGAACCAATTGAGTAGAAGCGGCTGGCTTATTCCAATTGCTTTCCCCTGGTCTCCGGCAACTGAGTTGCAACTAGCGACGCCAGCAAAAAAGACGCTCCGCAAAGGTAGAAGGCCCAGCTTAATCCCTTGGTCTGGCCCACCCGTCCGATTACAAATGGCGCAACCGAACTCATGGTGCGGGCGCCGTTGTAAGTGAAGCCGAGCGCGCGAGCGCGCACGCGGGTAGGAAAGATTTCGCTGCCGGTAATCGCCGAGCCGGAAAAGAAGCCGGTGGCGAAGAAAGCAACAACTGCTCCCAGAACCAGCAACAGCCAGGGCTGCCGCGCCATAGCATATAGAGGAACAAGAATCCCCGCCAGGA
>CATPBY010000465.1 GCA_955652845.1 uncultured Terriglobales bacterium
CAGTTTCCGTCACCCATCCCAGTGAATTGCAACGTTTTGATACGTGATTGGCTTTTCGTAAGTAGGTAAGCGGTTGAAACGATGGTGGCCAGGGACGGAGTTGAACCGCCGACGCCAGCCTTTTCAGGGCTGCGCTCTACCACCTGAGCTACCTGGCCACGTTCGGCCCAGAGCGATCGGGCTCCGAGTCATGTGGGACGCGAGGGACCTGCTGCGGAACCTGTGAGCACGGCAACCTGAGACGCTGGAGGCGTTTGGAGCATTTTGATTATAGCAATCAACATATCTTCGCTCAAACCGCGCGCTCGGAACTTGGGAAGTGCCAACGCTTTACTTGCCTGCTGTGCTCTCCCGGCGGTCCAGCCAAGACGAGAGACGCAAGGCCTGTTGCGATTTCAAATCGATGCAATAGCTCGCACGCTCCACAGCCAGTTGTATTGCGCGATCCGCGGCTGGGACGGGGTTCCTGGTGAAGAATTCCCTCATCTCGCTTAGCAACCCTGCATCACAGAAAGAACCCATCGGCTCAACCAACTGTTCAGTATTAAACGTTCCCTGGGACTTCTCGATCTCAGTCCAATGATCACGCACAAACTTCCAGGCTAATTGCCGGCCTGCGGGATTTTCCATTACACCGGTGATGAGAACGTGCACATCGTGAGCGCGCACTTCTGGCGCAAGCGAGAACTGCAAGGTACGCTGCAACAGCGAGGGGTCGCTGAATCTCGATAGAGTTCCCATAAGAATTGAATATTCTTCGGGAGAGGAAGCGGTCTTCATGCGGTCGACGATCTGGTTGTAGAGCGAAGTGTTCCCGTTGACAGCGGACAGCTCAAGCACGGTGCTGACAATCGTTGGATCCACTGTTCCGGGAGTCCTCAACTCCAGTTGCGCCAATCTGGCAGCCTCAGCCAGCACCAGAGAGTCGCGTGCGATATACCCCAAGGTAAACAGGACCTGTGCGCGCAGCCTTTTGCGGTCGTCGCTTTCGTCCGAACCAGGCTGCCAGCCGAGTTGCTGCGCGGTGGAAGAAAGAAGAGTGGCTACCCACTGCTGATACGATTTACGATCGGCGTCCGCAATAAGGTAGTCGCCAATGTATTGCAGCTGGGCGACGAATTCTTCCATCACAGCTCCATTCGTTTCGGAGCTCATTTCCTCGGCGAAGTTAAGATAGTCATCGATTGATTGACGGCCTACTCGCAGCGCCGCCCATTCGTCGCTCAGCAAGCGGATGCGCTCCGCCGCCGACATAACACGCTTCGAGTCTAGAGAGATCGCACGCGCTGCCTGGGAGTCATATCCTGCACGATAGTATCCAGTGGCGCCCGGATTCGCGATTATCCATTGAGCACAACCGCGCAGAGTAAACATCTCATGTGGCTTAGTCAGAAGCTGGCAGACGGTTTCGCCACTTCCGCCGGCTTCGTCGGGTGACTTCAAGCATACCGGGATGACCCAGGACTGCGTGCCGTGTCCGAAGAGGTTGCGGTCATAGAAATAACGTGTCTGAAGTAGCGTCACAGTAGTGGTATTGGCTTGACATTGCGCGGTAGCTGACACCATCGGAGTACCTGGTAGTTCTACGAATGCCGCCATAACGCGATCCACCGGTTGTTTTGAAACTTTTGTCAGAGTATCCCAGAAATCATTAGACGTGGCATTGCCGTAGGCATGCCCAGCGAGATACTCGTTGATGCCAGCCTGGAAGACGGCCGGGCCGAGGTAAGCCTCGACCATGCTTAATACAGCCGCTCCCTTCATGTAGGCTACATTGTCAAACAGTTCATTGATCTGCTCTGGCGTTTCCGCGGCCTGCCTGAGGGGCCGGGTGTTCTTAAGCGAATCGAGATCCAGCGCCGTATTAGCGTCAGCGACTTCATTCAGGTTGAGATTCCATTCCGGCTTCCATTCGGCCAGAGGCTTATTTTGCATCCAGTTGGCGAAGCCTTCGTTTAGCCAGAGGTCATCCCACCAGACCATAGTGACGAGATCTCCGAACCATTGGTGCGCGACTTCATGGGCGATTGTTGTCGCAACATTTTTCTGCTGTTCGGTCGAAGCGCGCTTCGGATCGAGCAGCAAATCCAGTTCGCTGAAGGTAATGGCGGCGGTGTTCTCCATTGCGCCGGATGAGAAATCCGGTACTGCGATGAGGTCGAGCTTCTCAAAGGGATACTTGATGGTGAAATACTTGTCGAAATACTGCAGGCAGCGTTCCGCTGTCTCCAGAGCGAATTTGCCAAGATGTTTTTTCCCAGGAACGGTATAAATACGGATCGGGATGCCGTCCGCCTCTCCCTCTACGGATTCAAAATTACCCACCGCAAGCGCGACCAAATATGAAGACATCCTGGGAGTAGTGGCAAAACGAACCGTATGTTTGCCGTTCCCTGGACCCGGGATATCCGAGATTATTTTGCCGTTCGAAATGGCGACGTGCGCTTTGTCTGCAATGACGGAGACGTCGAACGTCGCCTTGGACGCAGGCTCGTCAAATGACGGGAAGGCTCGCCGCGCGTCGGTAGCTTCGAATTGAGTGACGGCGTATTTTTCACCATTGGCTTGCCTTCCCAGATACAGTCCGCGCAGTTCACGATTCAGAATACCGGTATAAAGAATATGAATCGTGACCTCGCCCGCGACCGGCGCGTGCAGGCTGAACGTGATCATTTCTTTCTGGGGCAGGTACGCTACTTTGGCTCTTTGCGTGCCCCCATCACTGGTCACGGTGACTTTTCGAATCTTAATCTCCGCGGAGTTGAGAACGATCCGCGTCGTGGGCTTCAACAGGCGGATGGAGATAAATTCCTCGCCGCTGAAATTGTCGTTGATGAAATCCGGCGCAAAAGTCAATTTGTAGTTTTCGGGAAGCGCCAGGTGAGGTAGCCGCTGAGCCCCGCTAAATAAAGTGAATTCTAAGATAATGAGTAAAAAAAGAAGAACCCGCCTCATGCTTTCCCCGATCCCGCCTGTATGAATTATCGATTAACCCAACTCGCCAGAACCGACGGACGCCATTATGATTCCGCTCAAAACTGTAAACGCGCACCGATTAGAAGCGAACCAGTAGGAAATCTCGCGATAATCCCTGGTTTCGAACACCGCCAAATCCGCGTCTTTGCCGGGCTGGATCGATCCCTTGCGTTCCTGCAGCCGCAGCGCCCATGCTCCATTGCAGGTCGCGGCGGCAATCGCCTCCGCTGGCGACATTTTCATGTGAGTGCATGCCAGCGAAAGTACGAACGGCATGCTGCAGGTAGGCGACGAACCGGGGTTGTAATCGGTGGCCAATGCCACCGGAACGCCGGCATCGATCAGTTTGCGCGCCGGCGGATATTCCTTTAAACCCAAAAAATAATTCGCTCCCGGCACTAGAGTGGCCAGAGTATCCCGTTTTGCGAGCTGCCGAATGTCATCGTCACTGACGCGATCCATGTGGTCCAGAGAAGCAACATTAAAGCGCAACAAGGGACGCAGTGAGGTCTCGCTCAACTGGCCAGCGTGCGCACGCACGCCGAGGCCATGCGCCACGGCTGCGTCGAAGATTTTTTCCGCATCTTCCGCAGAAAAGGCGCCACGCTCGACGAATACGTCCACGAACTGAGCCAGATTTCGTTTGGCGGCTTGCGGAATCATCTCTTTACAGACGATCTCAACATAAGCTGGTGAGCGATGTTGAAATTCCCTGGGGATGGCGTGTGCTCCCAGCAGCGTTGCAACCACTGTCCCCGGCCATCGCGTGGCAGCGTCGCGGATGGCTTCCAAAGACTTCATCTCAGACTCAACGGTCAATCCGTACCCTGATTTTGCTTCCGCTGTGGTTGTTCCGTGCTCTCCCATCTCGCGCAGCGCCTCCAGCACCTTTTTCGCCAGCATGCTTTTGCTCGACGAACGCACGCTGTCAACACTGGAGCGAATTCCGCCTCCCGCATCTGCGATCTGCTCGTAGGTCGCACCCGAGATTCGCTTCTCGAAATCGACCAGCCGAGGACTTACGAACGCTGGATGCGTATGGGAATCGACGAAGCCAGGAAGGACGACCTGCCCTTGGCAATCTATCTCCACAATTTTCTTACGATTCCTTTTGATCCAGGGGTCGCGGAGCGCCTCTTTAGTTGTGCAGACGGAAACTATCTTCCCGCCGACAGAGAGCACGGTGCCGTCTTTAATGAGGGAGAGTTCTCCCAAGGCAGACCCTCGCCTGGGCCCATGTGCCCCAGAGCCGGAGCGCAGGGTCAGAAGCTGCCCAATGTTGATCAAAAGCAACGCAGGCTGAAGAGGTACGTTGGTTTTCTTGACGGAAGTCACGCTACCAGCAGTCTATCAGCAGGAATTAATCGATTTAGTAGCGATCGTAGAGGAAATGCCCGATCCGCCTGGGGAATGTGGCTTTTTGGGATCGTCATTTCCTCATAGGAATCTCCAGGTTGGTCCTGTTGGCAAAATCCCGCGCTTCGTCATAGCCCGCATCCACGTGCCGGATGACACCCATTCCAGGGTCGGTGGTCAACACGCGCTCGATACGCTTCGCCATCATCTCCGTGCCATCGGCCACCGTTACCTGTCCTGCATGCAGCGAGTAACCGATGCCCACGCCGCCACCATTGTGGATCGAAACCCAGGATGCGCCTGCTGCGGTGTTGAGCAAAGCGTTCAACAAGGGCCAATCGGCTACTGCGTCGCTGCCGTCTTTCATGCTCTCAGTCTCGCGGAAGGGAGACGCTACCGAGCCACAATCAAGGTGGTCGCGCCCAATGACAACAGGCGCCTTGATTTTGCCTTTCTTCACCAGATCGTTCATCGCCAGTCCGAACTGCGCCCGCTCGCCGTATCCAAGCCAGCAAATTCTCGCCGGCAGGCCTTGAAATTTGATTCGCTTCCGTGCCAGATCAATCCATCGGCGAAGAGTCCTGTTCTCGGGAAACAATTCCAGAACCAGGTCATCGGTAGTGTGAATATCTGCCGGCTCCCCGGACAGCGCCACCCACCGGAAGGGACCCCGCCCTTCGCAGAACAATGGCCGGATGTAGGCGGGCACGAAACCCGGAAAGTCGTACGCGTTTTTTACCCCGCGTTGAAAGGCAAATGTGCGGATATTGTTGCCATAGTCGAATGTAACCGAGCCCATTTTCCCCAGCCGAAGCATGGCTTCGACGTGCGCCGCCATCGCATCCAGCGAACGCTCCTGATAAGCTTCCGGATCGCTCTTGCGCAGCGCCAGAGCTTCGTCAAACGTCATTCCGTTGGGCACATAGCCATTAAGCGGATCGTGGGCAGAGGTCTGATCGGTCAAGATATCGGGCACCACGCCGCGTTCAGCCAGCTGGGGAATGATGTCGGCACAATTTCCTACCAGCCCGACGGAAACGTTCTCTTTCTTGCGCACAGCGTTCTTCAAAATGCGCAGCGCCTCGTCGAGGTTATTCACCATGAAGTCGCAATACCCGGTCTTCTGGCGCTTCTTGATGCGTTCAGGATCAACATCGATCCCCAGAAACGCTGCCCCGGCCATGGTGGCAGCCAGTGGCTGGGCACCACCCATTCCGCCCATGCCTCCGCTCACAATCAGCTTCCCGGCAAGGTCGCCGCCAAAATGTTTTTCTCCAGCAGCCGAGAAAGTCTCGAAAGTCCCCTGCACGATTCCCTGGGAGCCGATATAAATCCACGAACCTGCTGTCATCTGCCCGTACATCATCAATCCGGCGCGCTCCAGTTCGTTGAACTTTTCCCAGTTGGACCAGTGCCCCACAAGATTGGAGTTGGCAATCAGTACTCGCGGCGCATACTCATGAGTTTTAAATACACCCACGGGCTTTCCAGACTGGACCAGCAGAGTTTCGTCATTCCCCAGGTTCTTCAGGGACGCGACGATCGCGTGATAAGCCTCCCAACTTCGCGCAGCCCTGCCCGTACCGCCATAGACAACCAAGTCTCGAGGGCGCTCAGCGACTTCCTCATCAAGATTATTCATGAGCATCCGCATCGCGGCTTCCTGCTGCCAGCTCTTGCAGGTGAGAGAGTTACCGCGGGGTGCGCGAATCGGAGTGTATGTGGCTGGTGAGATTTCGGTTTCAACCGGCATGACTAAATGGTAGTGCTTTCATCAGAATCGTTCAAACGCCGAGATATGGAAGGCTGAGAGCTGAGAGGTGAGGCGCACTACCACGTGTTATACGCGGTTCCGTCGGTGCCCGTACCGGTTGATGAACTGTGCACGTCGTCGATTCCGGTGTCGGTCTGGCTCGGATCCATGATCGTGTTTTCTTCCTGATCTACCGTCCAGTCGGGTTTGCCGGTGGTGGGGTCATTGGGGATTTGCTTGATGTAACCGGCCTGAACCAGATCGTCGAGCGATTGTGGGGCTTTCTGTTTGTCCAGTGTGTATTGCGAGATCAAGGAACGCAACTGGAACAAATCCTGCCTCAACACTGATTCCTTCGCCCGCAGGAGTGATTGGTTGTAGTTGGGGACGGCAATGGCGACCAGGATCGCAATCAGGCTGATCACGATCATCAGCTCAATCAGGGTGAAGCCCCGACTCGGCTTACGGAGAAGTCTGCGCATTACCAGTCCTTGTACTTCGTGCCGTCGAGTGCAATGCCTGTCGATTTGGTGAACACATCGAAAACGTTCTGTCCGCCCCAGGAGTCAGAATCGGGATCGTCCTGCATGGAACGTTCGCCCCATTCAGTATTTCCGGTCATCGGATCCACTGGAATTTTACGCAGAAACCGGACCTTCTTCCCGCCCACATCCACGCCTTTTACCAATGTGTCGAGGTCGGGAGGATAACCGTCCGAGCCCACTTTGATCTGGAATGCCCCCCGGTCGGCGGCATCTTTGTAGCGATCGATGGCATCGCGCATTTCCCACAGATCATGGCGCAACTCACGTTCTCTCTCGCGCTTAATCGTGACCCGCACAAGGGGTATGGCCAGCCCGGTGAGGATGACGAGGATCGCGGTAGCCACGATCAACTCGATCAGCGTAAACCCGGGGAAATTTTTCCGCGGGATGCTTTTGAAACCTGCTGACTTCATAGGATAACTAATCGCTGGGAGGAGCTTGGAACTCCGCACGCTGCCGGACTGCCGCGACGGGAGCCCGCTCCGTGCTTTATAGTACCAAGCCGGGGACTACAACCCTACTGCACTGTCACGCTTGCCACCGACCCGGAAACCGGCAGCGCCTGCATGCTGGGGTCGCGCACTCCGCCTTTCGAAATCGTGAGCATGGACTGTCCCTTTCCTTTCGCCATAAGCGTCAAGGTTACAACTACGCCCTGCCCGGAGATTCCCGACGCCCCTGGCGGTCGCGTTGCCGTAATCTGCAACGTTCCGCTGGTCTCGTCGTCGCGGTGCACCAGGGCTACGGCCTGGCCGTCTTGCGAGAGCAATCCTCCATTCGATACATTTACAACCTGCAAAATTTTGGGGTCGTAACTCACCTGCAGCGGCACTGAATATACATTCTGTCCGCCGGTGAGCATCACGTTCACCGCAAAGGTGGCGCCGGCCGGCTGGGAGATGGTGGCGGGATCGAAGACGAAGCTCGCTGCACCTGAGGGCGCAGCTTGCGGCACACTCTGAGCCGGCGCTTGCGCCGGTGGTGGCTGGACAGTTGGAGATGGCTGCGGACCCTGAAGCGGGGCCGTCGAAGCCGGGGGTTCGGCCGCAGGGACCGCGGCAGGAGTTGCTGGCCGTGCGCGGCGTAACTCAATGGCAGTAGCCGTGCCGGTTGCGATTTCTCTCTGACTCAACGCGCTTATCTCCGGCGCGCGCACAATATGCGGAATGAGTGCAAATACAATTTCGTTCTCACGATTGTCAGTTTGCGTCTGCGAGAAGAGATATTTAAGTAATGGAATCTGCGACAGTCCCGGAATGC
>CATPBY010000466.1 GCA_955652845.1 uncultured Terriglobales bacterium
AAATAGCCCCGTTGAAGGGTCCGAGGCTCCAGCAGAACCGACAGGATCAACTCCCTCAATTCGTTCCGAATCCAGTGCACCAGAGGCACCGCGAAGCCTTGCTTTGGCCGGTTCAGGGCCGCCTCCGGTACTCCCACCCGTACCGCCAGCTTGCGAAGAATGTATTTCTGTTGTCCTCCTCGCAGTTTCCAATCGATCGGCAGTCCTGTGACCCATTCCACGAACAGGTGATCGAGAAGAGGAACTCGCACCTCCAGAGAAGTCGCCATGCTCATTCGATCGACCTTGGTCAGAATATCCCCCACCAAGTTGGTCTTCGTATCGACGTACAACATTTGACTGACCGGATCCTTTGTCGGGGCTTGATCGAAATACCGGTACATCACGTTCTCGGGATTCGCGCTGGTCGAAAGCCTCTCGCGGAACTCATCGGACAAGAGCGGTAGATCTCTTTCAAACGACGGAATGAACGAAATGCTGTCCACATACCGTTCCCGCCAGGGCAGGGTAATGTTGTAGGAGTATCTTCGGCCGCGCATATTTTGCGGCAAGCGCGGGAATACTTGCCCCCGATAAAAAGCTCTTGCCCAGACGGGAATTCGCTCGAAAACCTTCCGCCGAAGATTGATTCCGTAGCGGTCGTATCCAGCGAATATCTCGTCCCCGCCGTCGCCCGATAAAGCCACTGTGACGTGCTTGCGGGCCATCTTGGAAACGTAATAGGTAGGCAACATCGAGGAATCTCCAAAAGGTTCCTCGAGGGAACTGGTCAGAGTCTCGACTGTTTCCAGAACGTCCGGCTCCACAATCATTTCATGGTGCTCGGTGCCGAAGTGCCTGGCGACGATTCTGGCATAGTGAGCTTCATTGAAATCGTCGTGACTGAAACCGATCGAGAAAGTCTTTACCGGTTTGGAACTCGCTCGCGCCATCAGCGCCACTACGGTGGAGGAGTCGGTGCCGCCGCTCAGCAGCGCGCCCAGAGGAACATCGGAAATCAACCGGACGAGCACGGCGTCAGCCAGTCGCCATTCCAGTTCCTCCAGACATTCCTGCTCGCTGTGAGGCTGATGGGTGCCGTATTCCGGCAAGTCCCAGTACTGTCGAACCTTTACCAGGCCGGCTTGGAACTCGAGCAAGTGTCCGGCCGGCAGCTTTTGAATGGGCAGAAAGGAAGTATTGGGATCGAGTACATATCCGAAATACATGTATTGCAGCAGCGCTTCATGATTTATTTCGGCAAGCTCAGGAGCCACCGCGAGGATGGACTTAATCTCCGAGCCGAAAAGCAAGCGGCCGTGAGTGAGCGCATAGTGTAACGGTTTCTTCCCCATGCGATCGCGCGCCATCAGCAGCTTGCCTTGGCGCTCGTCGTACAACGCAAAGGCAAACATGCCTCGGAGTTTATTCACGCAGTCGGCTCCAAGGTCCTCGTACAGATGAACGATCACTTCGGTATCGGTATGGGTATAGAAGCGGTGACCGCGTTTCTCCAGCTCGCCACGCAGTTCGGGAAAATTGTAGATTTCGCCGTTGAAAACAATCCAGATGGTTTTGTCTTCGTTGAAGACCGGCTGATGCCCACCTGCCAGGTCAATAATGCTGAGCCGGCGCATTCCCAATCCGACGCCGCCCTTCACAAAGATCCCTTCATCATCGGGACCCCGATGCACAATGGCCTCACACATCCGGTGAACGGTGGCGTTATCCACCGCGTCGTCAGAATGAGTGTGAACCACTCCCGCTATGCCGCACATGAGTGTTCTCCATGCGGATTAACCGATCTTTGTGTCGGGTTCGTCATCGCCAGTCTCGGAGCAATGCAGGTATTCTCGAACCGGGGCCACGGCGAACCGGAGTGCGGTCGCCGAGCCGCGGCTGCGCTCGCCATTTTCGTTGGGGTTGAATCGGCAAGGCTGCCGCTGAACCTTCTGCCTGTTCTCTCTCCCTGGCAATCGCCAACAATGCCGAAGTGTAGGCCACGGAAAAATAGGGAAAGTATTGGTACGCCTCTGGCGCGAAGCAGGCCCCCACAATGAATCCGATCAGAGTCGCGTACAGGGCTCCCGAAAAAAGTTCAATCTCAGGATCATCGACAGGTATTCGACGCAGCTTCCTGAGATTGCTGAACCCTCGAGCGAAGAAAAGCAAATAGAGCACAAGACTGGCAATCCCGCCCTCCACGGCGATTTGAAGATAGGCAACATGAACTTCTCGCCACGAGCCAGAATAGACGGTGAAGTTCCCCACTCCCATCCCAAGGGGATAGCGCAGAACCCCCTGCAGGCTCTGAGTTATTAACAGCTGGCGTTGTGTGTAAGAGTCCCGGGCGCTCTCTTCGAGATCGTTGTTGACATTGTTTGCGTTTATGGCATAGAAGCGATCTTTCAGCTTTGCCCCATCGGCCAGTCCAACCACCAACACCACTACGGCGGCAGCCACAACCAGGTGGATCCGTTTCCCTTTTACGCCGAAAACCCACAAGCAAACGGCACCGGTCACCACAAGGGTGATGAAACCGCCGCGCGAGGCGGTCATAAATAAGGCCTCGCACATCACCAACATCGCTGCTGCCCATGCGAGTTTTCGCGGAATGCTGCGTGTACTCAACAGAAAAGCGAAACAAAACGGCAAGCAGAGCACGATCGCGAATGCCAGGTCATTGGGATTGGAATAGATTCCTCCAATCAAACCTTCCAGCCGGATGTGCGACCGTCCTTTGATGACGGACACCAGGGTAATCACCGCAACCGAAACCGACTGAATGAAAATGATTCGCCGCAATCGCGCGAAGCTGGTGATCACCAGGTAAGTCAGTACCCACGCGATCAGAGCCTTGGAAAAATCCAAGGTGCCAAAAAACGCGCCTCCTCTCCAAATTGGCGACAAGGCGGCGGAAAGGAAGAGCAAGCAGATGATGGCGAAAAAATAAATCGCTTCCCTGGGTAAGTCGCGCAATCGTCGTCGCGATCTTCCCGCCGTCATCAACAGCGCGAGCAGCGCGAAAATGCCGGAAATCTTGGCCAGAGGGACGTAAGTGAGCCCGGGAATCCAGTCTTCTGGACGAGCGCAATAAGCCACATAAAAAGCACTCAGCCAAAAGAACGCTCCCGCCAGCGGCTCGCCTTTCGGCGCAAACCGCTCCGGCACCCTGGCGGCCAGGACACGTTTTTCAAGAACCGCCATCGTAATTTCTCTCCACTAAAACGAACGTCTCCGTCACGGTGCTATCAAAAGATCGTTTTATTCCCGGTGACACGGTCGACATCAGGCCTTTATCTCTCGTTGCAGAATTGGCTGCATCCAGATCGTCTTGCGTCCAGTCACAAAATTCGCAAAGGCCACCAGGGCCGCCGCGTTCAGCGCCACAAACGTATAGGCAGCGTCGCTGAGCCGCGAGAATGGACCAAGATTCCATCTGGTCGATCCGAGCAGGCTGAGCCCATAGAAACCCAGTTGTATCCAAAAGGCCGCGCGGTAGAAGGGACCTGGCAGAAAAGCCGACGCGGCCAGCGCCAGCACCAACGCAAAGGGAACCACCAGCCGGATCAGCTTGTGGCTGATGAATTCGAAGCGCAGCGGATTCTCCTTGCGCAACAACCAGGGCGCCAGCTGAAGCAGTTGGCAGTTGCCGGTCAAGGTGCGCACCTTTCTGCGAAACTCGCGGTGCGTGCCCAGGTCCGGACGATCCCAGGCTCTCGCCCGTTCGTCGAAGACTACCCGGAAGCCCTGCCGCGCAACATTCATCGGAATGAATACATCGTCCAGAATCGTCTCCGGCGGAACGTCAACCACGAATTCGCGTCTCACCGCATAGAGCGCGCCGGTCGCCCCTACCACCGAGCCGGCGGCCGCTTCCAGTTCGCGCACGTGTTTCTCGATTTGCCAGTAGAGCCCCATTCCGCGTCCGGTTTCCCCGGTGACAGGATCTCCTAGCATGAGTTTGCCGCTCACTGCGCCGACTTCAGGATCCACAAAGTTCTCCATCAACAAGCGGATGGCGCCGCGTTCGATCGCCTGCCTCGCGTCTGTGAATACGACAATGTCGCCGTGCGCTATGCTCACGCCAGCGTTCAATCCCGCTGCCTTCCCGCCGGCCAACTGGTTGAGCACACGCACCTGCGGGTTGCGTGCGTACTCGCGCAGAATCGATTCCGTGCCATCGGTCGAGCCATCGGAGACCACAACGATTTGAAACTTATTCGCCGGATAGTTGAGTTCCAGCAGGTTGCGGAGCTTCTGTGCCAGCACGGCTTCCTCGTTGCGCACCACCATCACCACTGACACCGACGGTTCAACAGGACCGCGCCTGACCGGCCAGGGACGCCACTGCGCGCGCAACCACAACCAGATCACATAGCCGATGCAAGCATAGGTGATCACTGCTGCCGCCAACCAGAACACTAATGTCATCTTGCCCCCCGGCCCAGCAGGACAGTTTTGATGGTCTGGAAAAGAATCAAGAGATCCAGTCCTACGGAGGCGTTCTTAATGTAAAACAGGTCGTACTGTAGCTTTTCGCGCGCATCTTCCAGGGTGTTGCCGTATTTGTACTGCACCTGCGCCCAACCCGTGATTCCTGGGCGCACCACGTGGCGCACGCCGTAATACGGAATCTCCTTGCTGAGCCACTCCACGAATTCCGGCCGTTCCGGACGCGGCCCTACAAAATGCATGTCACCCTTCAACACGCACCACAGTTGAGGAATCTCATCGAGCCTGGTCACCCGCAGAACCTTGCCTACCC
>CATPBY010000467.1 GCA_955652845.1 uncultured Terriglobales bacterium
TCTTTGAACTTCCCTGAAAGTTACGTGGATGACATCGAGAGAGACATCGAGAGATCGGCGATCTCGATTCCTGAACTTCCCGTCCGCTTCTGAACGTGAGGGTAGGGAGCGCTGCGTTTCCGCCCGCCCGCTTTTCTCACCGATTACGTGATTCCCGCCAGGTACTTGAGGTAACCAGAGGCCTCTGTAGCAGCGCACTTTCCGCGCGGTCGGTTTGAATTCTGCACCTGCCAGAGCCGCATGAACGCGTCCTTTCCAGCTTTGACCTTACATCCGTGCTCGTCGAAAAGCCGTGCGATCTAGACTTTGCGACTGTCCCAAATCCGATAATCATTCGATGTGCGGGTGGATTCTCCGTTTATGATTCACTGCTCTAACCGCTGAGCTACGGGCCCTTCGTCGCGTGTCGAGTATCCGTGTGTAACAAGAATGAGAAGAACCGGGACGCCGTTAGTGCGTGCCAGGTTTTCAATCATCGTCAGGATCGGTTGGCGGCCTGGTGTCATGGACGAAGAAGTTTGCATCCAGCGCCGCCGGAATGGTTCGAAAAGTGATCGGGTTTTGGCTGAAATCGAAGCAGTCAGAGAGATTATCGGCGGGTGAGTCCGCATAGCCGAGCGAAGGCAGGCTGAAATTCTGCTCAACGAACTTGAGGATGCTGCCGAAATCGTGGGTAACGTGGGAAATGTACGCGGGCTTTGCGTACGGCGAGACGACGATTAAGGGCACGCGAAAACCGTATTCGTAAGAATTGATCACCTTGGGGGCTACGTGGTCATACCAGCCGCCCCAATCGTCCCATGTGATGAAGATGGCGGTGGTCGACCAATACTGGCTGTGGCCAAAGGCGTTCACAATCGATGCCACCCAGGACGGGCCCGTCCCGTCATTGCCTTGTGGGTGGTCGGAGTCTGATCCAGTAGGGATCACCCAGGACACTTTGGCAAGCTGATTGTTGGCAATGTCGGCTAAGACCTGGGTCTGGGGGATGATCACATTCTTCCATGCGCTGCCAGTGCACACCAGCTCACCGTTCTGGGTCTGGGGCTGGCAAATGTGCTGGATCGCATCGGGACCAGTCCAGATGGAGCCGGCCGAGGGAGCGTAGTAGCGCCATGAGATACCCCTGGCGTCCAGCAGGTCGGTGAGAGTGGGATGTTCAAAACAGGGGTATGCAGCGGAAAATCGGCCGGAGGGGTCGATCAGATCTACGGTGGTTCCCGGCAGTGCGATGCATCCTGCGATGGAACCGCGGTTCAAATTTCCTGAGGCAAACAAATTACTGGTTGCGGTGGGAGCCGATGTTCCCGAAATGATGAACTGGTGCGCTGGAAAGCTCGGACCCTGGTTGGTCTGAAACATGCGGTCGCCGAAAGTGTATTGTTCAGCAAGCTGGAAGTAAGGCTGCACGTCGCCAGGATTTACATACATAAATTGCGGATTCGGCGGCGGGCAAGCAGGATCTTTGTTGCAAGAGACTTCGATCAAATCTGCTCCATCCATCTTGCCGCCGTCATACATGGCGAGAAATGCGCTGTGGGCATGACTGAGATCGTAATTGCTGGCCAGGTTAATCTGGCCGAGAGTGATCGTCTGGCCTTTCGAGTTGGTCCCTGCGGTGGCAATATCCGCGCCGCGTGAGATCAGAACTGGATCATGAAAAAGATTGTCCGGGGTGCGGTTCTCCTGGAAAATCACTACCACATGGTCAATCTTTCCCAAGCTCAATGGCGGATTCAACCCGCCACTCCCGGCACTCCCGCCACAACCGTTCAGACCCAACAAGAAGACCGCGGTAAGGATAAGAAGGCCGCCAAACAGAACAAGGGCAGAGCGATTCATGTAGTTCCTCCTGACAGGCACCGCCCCGTATGCCTTTGAATCATGCGATGGCATTATGATGCCAGCTCCCGGATGAGCGTCTTGGTTAACCCATTCAAAATGGCTGGCTTGAGGCAGGACGGCGCCAGGCAATTACGAAAGTTTGCCCCCAATCCCGGAATTGATTGTCCGGAAGTATTTTGCCTGCTATCACTTACATAGCGAAAGCTGATTCTGCCTGGAATCCCATGAGGGCCCAAAAGGAGTCTGCGGGAGAGTTGTGAACAGCCGGTCCCAGTTATGGCGAGAACTCAGTGCCAGGGCCAAGGTTTTTATCAGCCTGGCGGTGGTGCTGGGCACCGCTGTGCTCATTTATGGAGCAGCCAACCCAACCAGTAAAAATATTGCCCAGTTCATTTGCTACCTGCTGATTGCCATCCTGGCTTCGCGGCTGAAAGTCAATCTGCCGGGTATCACGGGAACGATGTCAGTAAATTTCCTGTTTATTCTTTTAGGAATCTTGGAACTGAGCTTTGCCGAGACCCTGGTACTGGGAACAACCGCGCTGCTGATTCAATGTTTTTATCGAGATCGTCCAAGCGCGCTTCAAGTCACATTCAATATGTGCGCGACTGCCTTGTCGATAGCGATCGCGTACGGCGTGTACCACTTTGCCATGTCACAAGGGCGGGTGAAGAGTCATCCCATGTTGTTAGTAATCGCGGCGTCCACGTATTTCATCGCCAATACGGGTTCTATCGCCGGCGTAATCGCGCTCACCGAGCACAAGTCCCTGAAGAAAATCTGGGTGCAGTGTTATTTCTGGTCTTTTCCCTACTATCTCGTGGGGGCGGGGTTCGCGGGCACATTGGGATGGTTCAACCGCACGTTCGGCTGGCAAACGTCGCTGCTGGTGGTTCCCGTCATCTATCTTTTTTACCGGTCGTATCGCCTCTACCTGGGAAAACTCGAGGACGAGAAACGTCACGTCGAGGAGATGGCGAATCTGCATCTGCGCACTATCGAAGCCCTGGCGCTGGCCATCGAGGCCAAGGACCATACCACCCATGATCACCTGCAGCGAGTGCGAGTCTATGCGATTGAAGTAGCCAAGGAACTGGATATTCCCCCCGAGGAGATGGAGGCTCTGCATGCGGCGGCTCTGCTCCACGACATTGGCAAGCTGGCCGTACCGGAGCACATTATTTCCAAGCCCGGCCGGCTTACTCCGGAAGAATTCGAGAAGATGAAGATCCACCCGGTCGTCGGGGCTGAGATCCTGGAGCGGGTTCGCTTTCCATACCCGGTGGTTCCGATTGTGCGGGCCCATCATGAAAAATGGGATGGAACAGGATATCCAGCGGGGCTGAAAGCTACTGAGATACCAATTGGGGCGCGCATCCTTTCGGCCGTCGACTATCTGGACGCATTAGCGTCCGATCGGCAATACCGGCGTGCCCTGCCGCTGGACGAAGTGATCAAGCGTCTCTCCGACGAATCGGGAAAATCCTTTGATCCGCGAGTTGTAGCTGTGCTTCAGAGGCGCTATCGCGATCTGGAAAAGCTGGTGGAAGCGCATTTTGGACGAGTAGCACCATTACGGCTCTCGACCCATGTGAAGGTGGAACATGGGGTGGCACCGGCAGCCGGATTCGAGGACATCACAGTTAAGGATGCTCCAGGGCAGGAGGCTACTTTCCTCTCCTCGATCGCAGCGGCGCGGCATGAGGCGCAGACCCTGTTCGAATTGAGCCAGGACCTGGGAGCTTCGCTCAGCCTTGACGAAACCTTGTCAGTTTTCTCGGTCAAGCTCAGACGGCTGGTGCCTTACGATGCCATCGCCATCTACGTCAAGCGCGGACATGAGCTGATTCCGGAGCACGTCAGCGGTGACAATTTCCGGCTGTTTTCTTCACTTCGCATCCCCCTGGGGCAGGGACTCTCGGGATGGGTAGCAGAAAATATGAAGCCGATCATCAATGGCAATCCTTCGGTGGAGCCGGGGTACCTGAACGATCCTACCAAGTTCAGCACCCTTCGTTCCGCGATGGCGATGCCGCTGGAAGGACTTGCGGGAGTGGTTGGGGTCCTGGCTCTCTATCACGCGGAAGTGGATGCATTCACTTCCGACCACCTGCGCATACTGCTGGCAATCAGCTCGAAGATGGCGCTGGCGATTGAAAATGCCCTGAAGTATGAACAGGCTGAGAGTGCGGCCACCACCGACTATTTGACCGGTTTGCCCAACGCGCGCTCGTTGTTCCTGCAACTCGACCGCGAGCTGGCGCGCTGCAAACGTGACAAGTCGTCTCTGATCGTGATGGTCAGTGACATGGATGGTTTCAAACAGATTAACGACCGCTTCGGGCATCTGGAGGGGAATCGTGTGCTGCGTCTGTTTGCCCAAGCGTTGAA
>CATPBY010000468.1 GCA_955652845.1 uncultured Terriglobales bacterium
GGACTGCGCATGCACGTGCCTTCGGCAGCCGGGCTGAATATGTCCCTGGTCGCGGAGGATGGCAATGTTCTTCCAGATATTGCGTTGCAGGCCGCTAATAGTGGGCCAACCAGCTTTAAGTACAATGCCAGGACCCAAAACGAAGTGTTTCTCGCCGCGGGCAAAGCCTACGACGTCATCGTAAACCCAGCCAACAACGGCACGCCTTCGACGCCTCCGACGGCTTACAATGCGGGAACTTTTACCGTGTTTGATCGCCAGGGAAGCTTGTCGGGAAATGCATTCCAACACGATACGGGAATGCAGGCGATTATCCAGGTCGGCGGCGGTGCAATCACGCCGCTGGCAGTCGCCAGGGCGGTGGATGACAAATTCATCGTTCCAGCTGGAGCCTCCACGTTTACCGCGAACGTGTTGAGCAATGACACCGGAATCTCAAATGCATCACAGACTCTGACCATGGCCTGCGCCACGTCCTCCGCAGCCCAGAACTTCACCACCACAAATGGGGGGAACACGGTCACTTTAGACCCGAACGGGTCTTTCGTTTGGACACACGCCGGCACAGGAGTTCTTCCTGATAGCTTCACCTACTGTGGCAATGGGAATCCAAACCTCGCGGCAACGGTAACTTTGACTGCAGCGAAAGTGGGTGGCGCTCCAACCGCGACCGACGCGAGTTTTACCAGCAAAGTTTCCTCTCTGATCAAGGTCAATGCGCCTGGCGTACTGGCCTACGTTACCGACCCGACGGGATATCCGCTCACTGCTTCAACGAGCGTGACTAATGTATCCGCCGGGATGAACGTGATCATGAATCCGGACGGCGGATTCACCGCCACGTTGCCGGGCAACACCAACCAGACACAAGCCAGTTTCACTTACCAGGCGGTGAACTCGCAGGGGACGAGCAGTAATCCCGCAACCGTTACGTTGAATTTCCTGGCTGGAAGCGGGCTGCAGGTGAAAGTGCAGGATGCCCAAACCAAGGCGTCGATTACCGACTACAAGTGGATCATTGAGCAAGACCTGACAATGCACATCAACCCTGCCGCGCAAGTAAACAATGGAACCTTAGTTCCAAACCAGGGTACCAATTTTCACACCAGCTACATGCCGGTAATAGCATCGGGCTGCACCGGGCCTCAGAGTTGTGAGCGGAGTCAGACGGTTTATGACCCGGTTACACACTCTCACGTGCAGGCAGCGTGCGATGGCAGCGGCATTTGCTATCCCGATCCACAAGGCGCGGGATTACCCCAATCGATGCCGGGTCAGGTTAACCTTACCGCAACCAATCCCGATGGAAGTCCGGCGTACTACTACGTCTCCATTCTTCCGGGTGACGCCGCGAATCCGTTCGATAAAGGTTATACGGGCTCTCCTGCAAACTGCACCCTTCCCCCTACTGACCCCAATTTTGTCGATCCCTCGAAGTGCGGGCACACGATGGGCGGTGCTCCCGTCGCTCCAGGACAAACCTCGGTCACTGTGAACGTAGAGCCGAATCCTCTGCCTACGGCCACAGTCACAGTTTTTGTCTTCGAGGACGACTTTCCACTCAATGGTGAACCGGACGCCGGCGGCGGAGTTGATTCCTTATCGACGCAGGAGGGTGGGCTGGGAGATTTTCAAGTCGAAATATGGGATGACGCGGGCTCAAGCGGCGATGCTACCGGGCAGATGACTTACGACATGTTCAACGAGCCGCTTACCAACTCTCTGAATGGAACGCTCGACCCTGCCACCGGGTTAAATGCCTGCCCCATTGCCAGCACGGCCGCTGACTCCACCGGAAAGTCGAATGCGGTGGCCATTGGTACGATTATTGTCTGCCCGCTATTCGAATCGGATGGAAAAACTCCGTCCCCACTGACTGGACAGGCGGTCATCAAGAACCTGATGCCCGGTAGATACGGGATCATAGTCCATCCAGGAGCCGCCAGAGCAGCTCGTGGCGAGGAATGGCTGCAGACCAATACGCTGGACGGTACTCATTTCCTCGACTCTTTCGTGCGAGCAGGAGAACCAGCTTATTTCCAGGAATTCGGTCCCGGCGGTTTTCACGTATTCATGGGAATGGCAAATCCGGCAATCATTAACAAGCGTCTGGCAACCTTGTGCGGTTCTGCCAACGCGCCTGCCTGCAACAATACGATTCAAGGTCAGGTCAGCAATCTGCACATGTCGCGTCCCCCCAGCGAGCAGCTTTTCAGCAGCGGCAGCTACGCCGCGTTGTCATATACCGCCTGCTACGTCAGCATCGGAGATCCTGACGGAGCGACGGTGGCCCTCACAAAATGCGATCCGAACGGGAATTTTACATTCACTGGCCTTCCCGATGGCGATTACGGCATTGTTGTATTCGATCAATGGCTGGAGCTGATCGTAGACGGATCCAGCAAAGCGGTGAGCGTCAAGGGCGGTACCACCACCAACGTAAGTTACTCGGCATTCAGCTGGCAGACGCACATTTTCAATAACATCTATATGGATGTCAACGGGAATGGTATCCAGGATCCGGGCGAACCGCCGATCGCTCAGGTTGCAAGCAGAATCAGAATGCGGAACGGAAAGTTTAATAACTGTTCGCTCACCGAAATAACTGCCC
>CATPBY010000469.1 GCA_955652845.1 uncultured Terriglobales bacterium
AATGTGCTTGCGTATCTGTCCGGCAGCAAGCAGCAGGCCCATGCCGAAGCCATCGACGCCAACATTGTTGCTGATGGTTGTCAGGTTCTTGACGCCCTTGCGAACCAGGGCACGGATCAAATTTTCCGGAATGCCGGACAAGCCGAAACCACCCACCATGATGGTGGAGGCCTCAAGGACATCGCGAATCGCTTCTTCGGCATTGGCCACAACTTTGTTCATGGCACCAAGATTCTAAATGAATGGTCGCGAAGCCCAGGTGAACCGATTACCTCTGGCGAAAGTAGTTTCATTTTGTTGCTTTCCCTGCTTCTTTGCGCCTTTGTGACGCTATTTTCCTCAAATGATGGGCCCGCTCGAACTCCATGGCCAACTCTTTTGTGTCCAGATTGTCCCGGATGTGCGCAAGGCGCTGTTCCATGATCAGAAGGGCGCGGCTGAGATTTTTTTTGTTCGTGAGGGCGACGTCGCGCCACATCGAGTATGAACTGGCAGCGATGCGAGTCATCTCGCGCAAAGCCCGGCCGCCCACTTCAAGCAGGGGAGCATCTTCGCCGTACTCGTCCACCAGAACAGACGCCAGCGCAGTCGATAGCATCTGCGGCAAATGGCTGATCCAGGCGCAGAGTTGATCGTGCGCATCTGCATTCATTCCTACGACCCTTGCGCCGATGTTTTCTACCCATTGCAGGAACTCGCCGCTCAAGCCGTCAAACGTCTTCTGGCCGGGCACCGGGGTCACAAACCATGCGGCGCCCTTAAAAAGATCAGGATCCGCGAATTCCACCCCAGTTTGCTCTTTACCGGCCATAGGGTGGCCAGCGAGAAAGCGACGCGATGTGTCTTTTCCGAAAACTGCCCTGGCGCGAGACAAAATTTCGGATTTTGTGCTGCCAACATCGGTGAGCAAGGTTTTCGGCGGAAGTACAGGACCGAGGCGGCCGATAAGCTCGACAATTGCGCCGACAGGTGCAGCCAGAAGAACTATCTGGCTGCCGCGCGCCGCATCCGCGGGATCAGTGTGGCCTGTATCGATGGCGCCCTTATTGCGCGCGCGCTCCAGAACCGGAGCGCGATCGCAGCCTACGATCCGGCCCGCGTAGCCATACTTCTTCAGAGCCAAGCCAAAAGAACCGCCGATCAGGCCGGTGCCGGCAATCGTGATCTGTCGAATGGACATCGAGCTCATTCCGGCGAGTGCGCATATTCAAATATTTCGGACTTCTTGCCGGCCCGCTCCAGCGCTACTTCGAGAGTCCCCGGACTAGTGAGGCGAAAAATCATTTTTGAACCTTTGTCGGCGCGCTCAAAAACTGCCTCACCTCGTTTCCAACTAATTAAAGGATAGCTATAGACCTGATCTTTTTCTTCCCAGGCGGTGAGTCCGGGATTGAAATGCCGAAGACGCAGCACCGGCCCTTCCGGCGTTTCCTCAATGGCAAGAAATTCGTACATCTGGACTTTCCCTTGCTGAATATAGCGGAACATGCCAATCAGGCTGTTGCCGCCCACTTCGCTCCAGTGCTCATCAATGATGCCCCCATCCTTCTCGCCGCGGTTATGACCGGAAAGAAACACGAGATCCTCAAGTTTGACGTTTGCCGCCGCGACTTTATTGGGGGCAGTGGCCTTAGACTGCGCGCCACCGGCAGAGATAAACACCACAACGGCAAAGATGATGAGAAGGGCTCGATACAGTTTCATTCGGTTTCTCTCTCGTGCGCTTTGCCAGGTCAAGTTCTTGCAGAGATTCTGCGTCCGACTGCCGGCGCAATCATGCGTAGTTCGTCCATCAACTTCGAAAACTGCTCGGGATAGAGAGACTGGGCGCCGTCCGAGAGCGCATTGTCAGGGTCATGATGGACTTCGATCAGCAGCGCGTCGGCTCCCGCGGCCAACGAGGCCCGCGCCATGGGCGGGACTTTGTCGCGAAGCCCAGTGCCGTGAGACGGATCGGAAGTCATGGGCAGATGCGACAGCTTCTTGATGATCGGAATCGCCGAGACATCCAAGGTGTTGCGGGTGTAGGTCTCGAAAGTACGAATGCCCCGTTCGCACAGGATGACGTCGTAATTGCCACCCGCCATGATGTATTCCGCGGAAAGTAAAAGTTCTTCCAGCGTGGCCGCAATGCCGCGCTTGAGCAGGACCGGCTTCTTGACCTTGCCCAAGTCCCGCAGCAAATTGAAATTCTGCATATTACGCGCGCCGACCTGGAAGATATCGATGTACGGCAGCATAACCTCGATCTGCGCGATTTCCATGACCTCGCTGATTACCAGCAGGTTGAAATGATCGCCCACCTCGCGCAACAACTTGAGTCCCTCGAGTCCCATGCCCTGAAATGAATACGGAGAACTGCGAGGTTTGAAGGCCCCGCCCCGCAGCACGCGGGCGCCCGCCTTCGAAACCTGCTCCGCCACGGTGAAAAGCTGCTCGCGTGACTCCACCGAACAAGGACCCGCCATCACCACGACCTGGTCTCCGCCGATCTGCACGCCGTTTGAAAATTCGATAATGGTGCCTTCGGGGCGGAAACTTCGCCCCGCCAACTTGTAGGGCGCGCTGATGCGGTGAACATGCTCAACTCCGGACAGAACTTCAAGATTGCGGGTGTCGAAATCCACCCGAGCGCCCACCGCGGCAAGAACAGTCTGCCGTTCTCCCGTGGTGCGGTGCACCGAGAAGCCCATCCGGATCAGGTGTTCCACTACCTGCTGGATTTGCTGCTCGGTCGCCGTATCTTGCATGGCCACAATCATAAGAAAAAATTGCCGGTCCGCGAACGACCATCGATTGTTTCAGTCATTTACGTCCGTATCCAATTCAGTGTCGCTGCCGCCATTGCCGGATCGGTTCGGCGCGATTTCCTGCTGCTGAATCTGCCGCATGATGTCCATCACGCGCTCATAGATTCGCAGCAAATCCCGGTCGGGCAAAGGGCCCGGATTAGCGCTCCGCACGTTGCTGAAGACGGCTTGCTCGCGCTCGGGCTCGTAAATCGGCATGCCAGCGCTGCGTTTCAATTTGCCAATTTCATGGGCCGCCTGCGCCCGCTGGCTCAGCAATTCCACCAGCTTGCGATCCAGTTCATCAACTTTTCTGCGCCAGTCGGATATGTCCATGGGGCAGTTGTTAGTCCTCGGCCGCTGGTTCATCGCTTACAAATTGTTGCCGGAGTCACCGGGATATGTCATCACTTACGTTTTCGACGGGGTCTGGCGGCCAATGACTAACGACCTCACAAATTGTGCCACACTATCCGCTTCTTTGCCCGGATTGCGTTCGATGATCTCTACAATGGCGCTGCCCACAACCGCCGCGTCGGCGAAGTCTCCCACCTCCGAGAATTGTGCTGCGGTAGAAATCCCAAAGCCTACTGCAATCGGAAGTTTCGTGAATTTACGCAGACGCTGAACCAGTTCGCGCGCGTTTTCGGACAGTTGCCTGCGGGTTCCGGTGATGCCAGTCCGCGAGACTGCATATACGAACCCGCTCGACACCCTGGCGACCTGTTTAAGCCGCGCGTCTGGACTGGTGGGCGCGGCCAGGAATACTGTTGCCAGGCCCCGCTTGCGCATTTCGTCCAGATACTCTCCTGCTTCTTCCACGGGCATATCGGTGGTCAGAACGCCGTCCAGGCCAGCCTGTTGTGCGGCGGCGGCAAACTGAGCCAGTCCCATCCGGAGAATTGGATTCAGGTAAGAAAAGATGATCAACCCGGCCTTGGACTTCTTGCGCAACTCGGCTCCGAGCTTCAATACTTTCTCCAGGGTTGTCCCCTGGCGAAGCGCGCGTTCACTGGCGCGCTGGATCACCGGGCCATCCGCGACCGGGTCACTGAAGGGCACGCCGAGCTCGATAACGTCCGCTCCGGCATCAATCGCGGCGAGCGCAATCTCACGCGAGGCAGCCAGATCGGGATCGCCGCATGTGAGGTAGGCGATCAGAGCGGGCTCACGTTGAAAGGAAATTCCCATCTCCCGGTTCAGTAATGCTCCCAGGCCATCGTCCAATGCTCATCAGGGCAAGAAGTTAGTACCACTTGGTTGCCATGCTTCATGGGATGCTCCTTTCGCTCAGAGCTTCAGAGCTGAAGCTGAGAAATCAGAATCCCCAAATCTTTGTCGCCGCGTCCTGAAACGTTGACGATTACCGCCTCAGACTTCTTCATTCCGGGCGCACGCTTGATAACTTCAGCCACCGCGTGAGCCGACTCAAGCGCCGGAATAATACCCTCTGTTCTCGCCAGCACAGTGCAGGCCTCAAGCGCCTCGGCGTCTGACGCGGAAACATATTCCGCCCGTCCGATATCCTTCAGCCAGGCATGCTCGGGCCCAATCGAGGGATAGTCCAAGCCGGCGGAAACTGAGTGGGTGGCTGCAATCTGCCCAGCCTCATCCTGCAGCACGTACGAATATGTCCCTTGCAGCACTCCGGCTGATCCGCCGCGAAAACGGGCTGCATGTTCTCCCAGTTGCGGGCCTCGTCCGCCAGCTTCGACGCCTATGAATTTCACTTTTTTATCTTTAATGAAATCGTAAAAGATACCGATGGAGTTCGATCCGCCCCCCACGCAGGCAATGATGGCAGCAGGCAGCTTTCTCTCCACTTTGAGAATCTGCGCGCGCGCTTCCCGCCCGATCACCCGGTGAAAGTCGCGTACCATGGTCGGATAAGGATGGGCGCCAAGCACGCTTCCCAGCAAATAGTGGGTGGTGCCGACGTTAGTCACCCAATCGCGCATGGCCTCATTGATCGCATCTTTCAAGGTGCGCGAGCCGGAATCCACGCCGCGAACTTCAGCTCCCAGCATTCGCATTCGGAAAACGTTCAACTCCTGGCGGCGCATATCCTCGGTGCCCATGTAGACGAGGCATTCAAAACCCAGCAGCGCGCAGACTGTGGCGGTAGCAACTCCGTGCTGGCCAGCGCCAGTTTCGGCAATGACGCGATGCTTCCCCATGCGCTCGACCAGCAGGCCCTGGCCCAGGCAGTTGTTGATTTTGTGGGCTCCGGTGTGCAACAGGTCTTCCCGCTTGAGATAGATTTTCGCGCCACCGAGTTTCTGAGTAAGGCGTCGGGCGAAAAACAAAGGAGTTGGACGGCCAGCATATGTGCGCAACAATTCACCCAGGCGGCGCTGAAACCCGCGGTCGCGCTTGGCTTTTTCGTATTCCCGCTCGAGTTCTTCGAGCGCGGCCATCAGAGTCTCGGGGACATAGCGTCCACCATAGACGCCGAACCGGCCGGGCACGTGTTTCTTTGTGCCGGTCGTGGTTATTCCGAGCGGAGAGTTTCTATTTTCTCCGGGTACTGCGCGTCGCGGCTGGACTTTCGCTGTTGCCATCTCAGTTCCTGTTGTCCGCTTTGCGGACTGCGTTTACAAAAGCCCGTATTTTCTGCGGATCTTTTTTCCCCATTTTGGCCTCAACCCCAGAGGCGACATCGACCCCCCAGGGTTGAAAGAGCCGAATTGCCTCGCCAACATTGAGGGGCGTTAGTCCTCCTGCCACGATGATGGGAACGGTTTGGCTGAGGGACTGAATCATTAACGCAGCTCTATTCCAATCAAATGTTTTGCCCGTCCCGCCAGGCTTACAGCTCGAACCCGAGTCAAGCATTAGGGCGTAGAACTTTTTCTTTTCGGTTCCCATGAAAGTCAGACTCTCTTCCCCTAGTCCGTCAGCTGGAAAGACTGCGATCACTTTCGGGCCGGCCTCCTCTTCACTCAATAAAAGCAAGTCTTCCACGCGCTGCGGGTCCGACTGATTCAGGTAAACCTGGACCGCGGAGAGCCCTACCTGCTGGGCTGTATCACGGATACGTTCCACTGAATCATCTACGAAAACGCCTACCTTCTTGAGGTCCTCTGGGAGCTTGGCCACGATCTCGCCGGCGGTCTCTGGCTCAATCTTCCGCACACTTTTTTCATAAAATACAAATCCCAATGCATCCGCGCCGGCGGCAACTGCCGTAACCGCGTCTTCCAGATTAGTTATTCCGCAAATCTTGATCCAGGTCATTGCAAGGAGAAGAAAAAAAGAAAAAGATTCAGTTTTCAAATGCCAGTTCTCAGATTTTAGTTCGCGCTGGTGAGCGCGGCTGAGTCCTTGAGTAGCCCGCGCAGTGCCCCACCCGGCGATTCAGCTTTCATCAGCGACTCCCCGATCAGAAATGCCTGGTAGCCGGAGGCACGCAGACGTGCGATGTCTGATGTCGTATTCAGCCCGCTTTCGGCAACGCGCAGAATCCCTTTTGGAATGAGGCCGGAGAGTCG
>CATPBY010000470.1 GCA_955652845.1 uncultured Terriglobales bacterium
GAAGCTGTACTGGCTGAACCGGCACTACATCAAGCAGTGCGCTGAGCCGAGGTGTACATTTCTTGCGGCGGAGTTCTTTGTGAAGTCGGGTATTCTGGGCAAGCATTCGATTGCTTCCGGCGGAGATGCCAACGAGGTTTCGGACGAAGGGTTGTTCAATTGGCTTTCGCGAGTCACAGCACTCTATGCCTTATACGTGGATCGGCTGGATCAGCTGCCCGAACGTGCCTCGGCGATCTTCAACTACGACGCGAAAGCTGCGCTGGCTTCGCCAGACAATTCTCAAGTTCTCACTTGGCCTCAAACCGATGCGGTTTTCGCGAAATTCATCCGGAAGGTTCTGGAAGACGAGTCGGCGAAGAACGGGCAACTTAAGCCTGAGCAATTCAAAAAAATTATCAACGACGTGAAGACGGAAACTGGAGCGAAAGGCAAAGAATTATTCCACCCCGTCCGCATTGTTGTGACCGGCTCACACTCGGGTCCAGATTTTGACAAACTGGTCCCCATCCTCGAAGACGGCAGCCGGCTGAATCTGCCCAAGCACGTGCTCAGCGTGAGGGAACGGGCGGAAGAGTTCAGCAAGGCGCGGGCGAGCGCGTCTTAAGTCTTATCGATGATTCACCGATCTTTACATGCTCAAGTGACGGCGGTCACAGCACCGGCTGCGCACCCCGTAGGCTCACCTATCGGGGCGGAATTAGGCGTGAGATGCGTGGCGCAGCATTGATGTATGCAGGAACTCACCCAGGGCCGGTATCCACGGAATCCCCACCAATTACCGCTTCAGGATCTCTTCTAGCGCCTTCTTCAGGTCGGAAAACTGGAAGGGGTATCCGCTAGAGACCAGTTTCGCCGGCTCCACTCGCTGGCTGGCAAGCAGGAGTTCGTCTGCCATCTCGCCCAAAACAAGGCGCGCCGCAAATGCCGGCATCGGAAGAATCGCTGGCCGCGATAGCACCGATGCCAGGATTTTGGTGAATTCAACATTGGTTACCGGCCGAGGCGAGACTACGTTGACTGGTCCCTCCAGCAAGTCGCTTTGCAGGATGTGATGAATCGAGCCCACAACATCATGGACATGAACCCAGCTCCACCATTGCCGGCCGTCCCCAACATTTCCTCCCAGGCCAAGACGAAATGGCAGAAGCATTGTCTTCAGGGCGCCGCCAGTTGCGCTCAATACCACTCCAAGGCGTATTTGCACGGTACGAATTCCCGCCCTGGTTGCGGGCTGCGTCGCCCCCTCCCACTGGCGGCACACTTCTGAGAGGTAGCCGTCTCCCGAAGCGCTCTCCTCTCGCAGAATGTCGTCACCGCGGTTTCCGTAATACCCGATCGCAGACCCGGAGATCAGTACTCTTGGCGGCTGAGAAGTCTGGGCCAGAGCCTCGGCCAGATGACTGGTTCCCAGCCTACGGCTCTCCAGAATGCGCTGCTTCCTGGCTTCGGTCCAGCGGCCAGCGATGGACTCGCCTGCGAGATGAATGACGGCGCCGAAGCCTGATACTGATTCGGGCGGCAGGGAATAGGCTGGGCCCCATGGAATCTGCCCGCTCGTGGAGGAAGTGCCGCGAACCAGCCGTGTGACTTCGTATCCGCGCGATTTCAGCGACGGCAAAAGAGCTGCCCCGATCGGTCCGGAGACCCCACTCACCAGAATTCGAGACGAATTGACCAAGGTTACCCCCAATCAAATGTAGCAGACGGAGTTAGACGTCCGCCTTGATTCTGAAACGGCTACCTGCTGTGGATCCACGGGCTATAATCCATCATGGCGACTCTGCGCGAACAGATCGCGACCACCGCCCTTCATGTCACCAAGTACCGTGAACTGATGAGGCGGATGCGGGAAAATCGTCCCAACGACGATCTGGAACTCATCCGCAAAGCCTACGAATTCTCCCAGAAGTACCATGCTGGCCAGACCCGAGCGTCGGGCGAGCCCTACCTGGTGCATCCCCTGGAAGTGGCCCTTGTTTTGTCTGAAATGAAGATGGATCCGGTCGCGATTGCGGCCGGGTTGCTGCACGATTCTGTCGAGGACACCTCGGTCACGGTAGTGGATATTCGTAAAGAATTCGGCGAGCAGGTGGCGCACATTGTGGAGGGGGTAACCAAGATCAGCGCCATCGACTTCGTCACGCGCGAGGAGCAGCAGGCGGAGAACCTGCGCAAGATGATGCTGGCGATGGTGGACGACATTCGCGTGGTACTGATCAAGCTGGCCGACCGCCTGCACAATATGCGCACGCTGGAACATCTGGAGCCCGACCGGCAGCAGAAAATTGCGCGCGAAACATTAGACATTTACGCCCCGATTGCGCACCGTTTGGGCATGGGCAAAATCCGCGGCGAACTCGAGGACTTAGGATTTCGCTACGTCGATCCGATTGCCTACCATCAGGTGGAAGAGGCCGTGGAGGCCCGGCGCAAAGCGGGCGAAGCTTTTCTGGGACGCGTCGAACAGATTTTCCGCGACAAGCTGCAGGAGGCTGGAATTACCGCCAAGGTAGAAAGCCGAATTAAGCGGCTCTACAGCATCCACAAAAAGCTGCAGCGGCAGCGCATTGCGGTGGAACAGGTGTATGACCTGTATGCCATGCGGGTGATAACGGAGTCAGTGCAGGACTGCTACGCCGTACTAGGCATCATTCACAATTTATGGCGTCCTGTGCCGGGCCGAATCAAAGACTTTATCGCCATGCCCCGGCCAAACTTCTACCAGTCGCTGCATACCTCGGTGATCTCGGAAGAGGGCACGCCCTTCGAAGTGCAAATTCGCACCGAAGAAATGCACAAGATGGCCGAGGAGGGCATTGCGGCACACTGGAAATACAAAGATGGCCCGGTGTCAGCCCAGGATGAGCAGCGGCTGGCATGGCTGCGGCAGGTGGTTGAATGGCAGCGCGACGTTTCTGATCCCAGCGAGTTTCTTTCAACGCTCAAAATCGATCTTTACCCGGAGGAGGTCTACACCTTTACTCCCAAGGGCAAGGTGGTCGTATTGCCGCGCGATTCGTCGCCTATTGATTTTGCCTATTCGATTCATACTGAAGTTGGACACAGTTGCGTGGGCGCCAAGGTCAATGGCCGCATGGTTCCCCTGCGTTTCAAATTGCATAGTGGAGACATTGTCGAAATCCTGACCCAGCCGGGACACAAGCCCAGCCGCGACTGGCTGGGAATCGCGAAGTCATCACGCGCCCGCAACAAGATCAAGCATTGGCTCAACCTGCACCAGCGTGAGCGCGCCATTGAAATTGGCCGCAAGCTGATTGAGAAAGAAGCTCGCAAGTATCGCGTAGCTCTCAAGGAAATCAAGGACGAAGCGCTGCAGAAGATTGCCTCTGATTACGGGGTTGGCCGTCCCGATGATTTGATGGCGGGCATTGGCTATGGCAAGTACTCGGCCCGGCAGATTCTTGCTCGACTGGCCCCGGCGGCGGGTGAAGTGGCAACTGAATCCGAAGGCGAGAAATCTGGCGGAATCGCCAGCGTGGTGCGGCGTGTTTTCGGCGGTGATCAGAACAATCATGCCATCCGAGTCAAGGGACACGGCGATCTTCTCGTGTATCGGGCGCGCTGTTGCAATCCCATTCGCGGAGAGTCGGTGGTCGGCTATGTGACGCGGGGCAAGGGCGTGGCTGTACACGCGCTCAACTGCCCCAACGTGATGAACCTGATGTATGAGCCCGAGCGGCGAATCGACGTCGAATGGTCCCGCGATGACGATACGCCAACTTCATATCCGGTAAAGCTGACGGTCTACTGCGATGACCGGTTTGGCATGTTGAAGCAGATCACCGCAGTCATCAGCGACACCCAGACCAACATTCGCAATGTTGAAGCCCGTACCTCCAATGGCCAGGCCAACATAGATGTAATTCTCGACATTGCTGACCTGAAGCATCTGGAGAACATCATCAACGGGGTGCGCAAAATACCCGGCGTGCATGATGTACAGCGACTCCAAAAAGTCTAGCCCCTCCAGCGCATTCATCTTAATCTCTGTAGTAATTCGCGCCAGAGTTCTCACTCCCCTGAAAAACTGCGACGCGCAAGATGGCGCCTTCACCTGTAGACTGGTGAAACGAACAACTGCCGCATCTGGTTAGAATTGACTTGATCCCATTCCTTTTGCATTAATCAACGATGGCGAATCGGAGAATTCATGCGTGACGTGATTGCAACCAAGGATGGACCGCAGGCAATCGGACCTTATTCGCAGGCAATCCGGGCGAATGGATTTGTCTTTCTTTCGGGCCAGGTCGCGATCGATCCAGCGACCCAGCAAGTGATCGATGGCGACGTAGCGGCTCAGACAGATCGCGTGATGACGAACCTCTCGGCTATCCTCTCGGCAGCGGGAAGCGCCCTGGGAAAGGTCGTGCGCTCCACCGTGTTCCTGAAGAATATGGGTGACTTTGCGGCCATGAATGAAGTCTATGGCAGGTACTTCCCGTCCGCACCCCCGGCGCGATCCACCGTGGAGGTATCCCGCTTGCCCAAGGACGTGCTGGTGGAAATTGATGTGATCGCGCTGGCATAAGCTTCGATATCGATTTGACAGCTGATGTAAAATCCAGCGTCGCTTGAGGTATGTCAAACGAAAGCGACGATCGAAGATTGGAGGCAGGGAATGATGTACCGAAAGCTTCTGATTGCGATCCTCGCGTTGATGGCTGCCATGGCATGGGCACAAAGTACCAAAAGAGCACCTTCAGCCGCGCGTGCGGCCGCCGGCCCCACTAAAGTTACTGGCGATCCTACGAAAACACTCTCGGGACTGGAATATTGGGACATCAAAGTTGGTAATGGAGCGACTGCCGCAGCCGGTCAGACAGTAAAAGTCCATTACACCGGCTGGCTCACCAGCGGCAAAAAGTTCGACAGCTCCGTAGGACAACAGCCCTTCGAGTTCAAGCTCGGCGGTCATGAAGTGATCAAAGGTTGGGATGAGGGAGTCGCCGGAATGAAGGTGGGCGGAAAGCGGCAGTTGAAAGTTCCGCCTGATCTTGCCTATGGCGAGCGCGGCTATCCGGGCGCGATCCCGCCGAATGCGACGCTGATCTTCGATGTGCAGTTGATCGACGCGCAGTAAAGCAGCTTAAGCTTTGACCACCTTGCCGCTGCGCAGGCAGGAAGTACAGACGCGCATGCGCTTCGTCGCGCCCTTCACTTTGGCGCGCACAGGACGAAGGTTTACATTCCATCTCCGCTTGCTCACGTTATGGGCGTGGCTGATCGCGTTTCCGAATTGCGGCCCTTTGCCGCAGACATCACAAACTTGTGCCATGACTACTCCAGGTCAATTCTGAACATGTGTGTAAAGTCTAGATTTTACAGGATATCGATGGGTTTCGCCAAGTTCACGGTGAACGGGAAACTGCTCGCGTCTCGCTGTGCGATACTGAAATTATGGCGCCTTCGGCGGATCCCAAGTCGGTGAAGGTCAATCTTTCCACCGGCACGGGCCTGGACATCGAGTGGAAAGACGGTCATCGTTCGCACTACGGATTCCCATTTTTGCGGGATGCGTGCCCCTGCGCTCTGTGCGACGACGAGCGCGCAAAGTCCGGCCGCAAGCCCGGGGACCCTGCGAAAGCAGCGCCAGGATCCCTGCCAATATTTAAGGCGGCTGCCAAGCCAGACTCCGCAGAGGGGGTAGGCAAGTACGCCATCAGGTTCAAGTGGAATGATAACCACGATCTGGGAATTTATTCCTGGGAGTTTCTGCGCGAAGTTTGCCCGTGCGAGGAGTGCAAGGCTTCCCGATCTGCTCTCAAAACAACTTAAGGTGAACCCGCTAACCCTGCCACAGCGCTCTTTAATCCTCAATACCCTGTAAAATTCAATCAGTGAACCCTGGAGTCGTCTCCACTTTGTCGTTTCTCGATCAGCTCAATCCGCAACAGCGCGAAGCCGTCGAAACCACGGAAGGCCCGGTGCTCATCCTCGCCGGTGCCGGAAGCGGCAAGACCCGCGTCATTACGTATCGCATCGCCCATCTGATCGAGAATCTGGGCGTGATGCCGGAGTCGATTTTGGCGATGACTTTTACCAATAAAGCCGCCGCCGAAATGGTCGAACGCGTTGACAAACTGGTGGGTGGCCTTTCCATCGCCAAGCCAGTCATTGCAACGTTTCATTCATTCTGCGTGCGAATGCTGCGCAGAGATATCGAGGCGCTGCGCATTCCGTCGGCTACCCCGGGAGTTCCCCCCATTGGTTACAGCAAGAGCTTCGTCATTTACGACGAGACTGATCAGCAGCAGCTGGTGAGGTCGGTCATGCGGCGGCTGGGAATTGACGATAAGCAGACCACGCCGCGGTCCGTGCTGGCGCATATTTCCTGGGCTAAGAATCACATGCTCGATCCCCAGGAGGTCTACCTGCAATCAGACGATCCCAAGACTGAACGAGTGGCGCAGATATACGCGGAATACAAGAAAGAACTGGGCAAAGCCAACGCGCTCGACTTCGACGATCTGCTGCTCGAAGCTGTACGTTTGCTGAAGTCGGTGTCTGAGGTTCGCGAATATTACAACCACCGCTTCCAGTACGTTATGATCGACGAGTACCAGGACACCAACCGTCCGCAATACGAACTGATGCGCCTGCTGGCGGGGAGCCGCCACAACGTCTGCGCCGTCGGCGATGAGGATCAGTCCATCTATTCGTGGCGGGGCGCCGACATCCGCAACATTCTGGAATTCGAACAGGACTTTCCCGAGGCCAAAATCGTCCGTCTCGAGCAAAACTATCGTTCGACTCAGAATATTCTGCTGGCGGCTTCCTCAGTCGTGGCCAACAACCTGAAACGCAAAGGCAAGAATCTTTGGACCTCGCGCCAGGGCGGAACGAAGATTGGGTACTACGAGGCTCCGGACGGCGAGAATGAGGCCCTGTTTGCCGCGGACTACATTGCGAAGTATCTTCGCGGGGCGGCCGATCAGGGCGAAAACACTCGCGCGGCAGTGCTCTATCGCACCAATTCACAGTCGCGGCTCTTTGAAGAGGCCATGCGCCGGTATCAGTTGAAATATCACGTCGTGGGAGGATTTTCCTTCTACGAACGGGCCGAGATCAAAGACATGATCTCGTATCTGAAGGTCATTCACAATCCCGATGATTCGATCTCGCTCCTGCGTGTGATCAATACGCCCGTGCGCGGTATTGGCAAGACCACGATTGAGACGCTGGAGCGCGTGGCGCTGGAGACTGGAGTGTCATTGTGGGGTGCGATTTCGGCGGCCATCCGGCGGCAGTTGCTTCCTGCCCGCGCATTGGCTGCGCTACGGAGCTTTCACGACCTGATTGAAGATGGGCGCGCCATGCTGGCTGGATCCTACGTGGAGCGCCTCGAGCAAACCGCGCGTGTGGAAGAATCGGACGAAGCACCAGCGGCAATAGCGTTGGATGATCAAATCGAATTTGATCCCGCGGCGTTCGGGGTCGGGACAGAAGAAATCAGCTCAGGTATGGAGTCGCCACAAGAGCAGAAGGCCGAAGCGAACGACAGTTCGACCATAAAACCCAGCACTGCGGAGGTCCTTAAATTTCTCATTGACCGCACCGGCTACATCAAGCTGCTCGAGGAAGAAGATACTCCGGAAGCCTACTCTCGAATTGAAAACCTGCGCGAACTGGTCAATGCCGCCATGGATTCACGCGATCGCGGCGAAACCCTCGATCAGTTTCTCGATCACGCGGCGCTGGTCAGCGATGCTGACGCCTATGATGAACGTGCGCAGATTACCTTGATGACGCTGCACGCGGCGAAAGGGCTGGAGTTCCCGCTGGTGTTTTTGTGTGGGCTGGAAGAAGGATTATTTCCCCATTCACGTACCTTCCTGCAGCCTGACGATATCGAAGAGGAACGGCGGCTCTGTTATGTCGGCATGACCCGGGCCATGGACACACTCGTCATTACCCGGGCGGTGTACCGGCGCCGGTACGGAACCGACCTTCCAGAAGCCAGCATCCCGTCGCGGTTTCTGGAAGAGATCCCAGCGCAGTTAGTCGAAGAACTGGGAGGATCACGCAGGGCAGCTTCATCGCGGGCGGGGGCGCCCGCGTCACACGATCAAGATACGCACTATTCCTACGAAGATGAAGACCAGTCGGTAAGCTGGGCTGGACGCCAGAAGCGCCGCGCTCCGGCAGCGGCGTATTCAGGGAAGTCGTACAACTCAATTGAGAATATTGCGGAGTTTTTCGCCTCGCGGGGCAAGAAATTCAGCCTTCCGAAGCTGCCGATAGAAGAGCCGAAAGGAAAGAAAGGGTTCCGGCCGGGGCAGAAGGTTCGGCATCCCAAATACGGCGAGGGGACAGTCTACCAGCGCGAAGGAGACGGTGAAGAGGCCAAGATTACGGTACAATTCCCTCGCTTCGGTTTAAAGAAGCTGGTCGAGAAGTACGCTCAGTTGGAGCAGGCTTAATCTCTTAACGAGAGGACTAATGGCTAATACCAGGACTTTAAGCAAGGAAGAGCGCAAGAAAAAGAAGCGAGCGGCGCGCAAGAAACACAAGACAGAAAAGCCGCTGGCAAAGCGGGACTACGCGCGCGGCTCCAAGAAGCGCAAGGTAAAGAAGATGGCGCGCGGCACGGCGAAGAGATAAACCGGGAGCACCGGCATCCGGCGCCTGGCATTTAGCTTGTGAACATTGACCCGGCGAATGGGTCACAATACGGCTAGATGCCAGGTGCTGACAGCCCGAACATCGCTCAGGAGAAACTGCCCTTTGGCACAACCACCAACCAGCAAGCTGACCGAGGAAACAGTCCGAACCTCCAGCAATCAGCTCTTCTGTTGTAAATCTATCGACAAGTTGATTGCCGAGGCCGACGAGCCGGGTCACCGGTTGCAGAAAACACTTGGCCCCTGGTCGCTCACAGCTCTGGGAATCGGCGCCATCATCGGTTCCGGCATCTTTGTCCTCACTGGCACCGCGGCAGCGGGGGAATACTTTGAGGCCCCCTCTATTTTGCGCACGCAAGTGATGGACCTGGCCATCAATCTGGTGAAGCATGGAAGCACGGCCGGGGCGCTGATGCATGGGCGTCCACCGGCGGGACCGTCCATCGCAATCTCGTTCATCCTGGTGGCGTTTGCCTGCAGCTTTGCGGGATTGTGTTATGCCGAACTGGCTTCCATGATCCCGATTGCAGGCAGCGCCTACACTTATTCGTACGCCACGCTTGGCGAAATTTTCGCATGGATCATCGGCTGGGATCTGATTCTGGAATATGTGGTCAGTAACGTCGCGGTCGCAGTCGGTTTCAGCGGATACATCAAGGCCCAACTGGCGGCATTCGGTCTGGTTCTATCCGACAAATGGGCCAGTCCGGTGCGTGCGGGAGGGCAGTGGACTGGCGCCTACTTCAATTTGCCTGGCTTCCTTATCGTTTTCATCCTTACGCTGCTGCTGGTTCGCGGAGTGCGCGAGTCGGCGGAAGCCAACAACATAATGGTCAGCATAAAAATTGGCGCCATTCTTACGTTCCTGGTAGTCGGCGGCATGTTGGTCAAGCCCGCCAACTGGACGCCATTTGCTCCGTCAGGATTTGCCGGGATCGTTACCGGCGGAGCCATCGTGTTCTTCACCTACATTGGATTTGATTCGGTTTCGACGGCGGCGGAGGAATGTCGCAACCCGCAGCGTGACCTGCCCTTCGGTATTATCGCGTCCCTGGTTGTCTGTACCATTTTGTATGTGGGCGTCGCCGTCGTCCTGCTGGGCATGATGAAGTACACAACTTTCGTCTCGGGAAAGGCCGCCGAAGCGCCCGTGGCATACGCGCTCGAGCAGCTTGGCGCGCGTCCATTTTTCCGCTCGGTAATCATAGTCGGAGCTCTCACCGGAATGATTTCGTCGCTGCTCGTTTTTCAATATGGGCAGGCAAGAATCTGGTATGCCATGTCGCGCGACGGCTTGTTGCCCAAACTGTTTTCCGCCGTCCATCCCAAATTCAAGACTCCGCATTGGTCGACGTGGATTGCATGCTTCGCAGTTGGAATTCCGGCTGGACTCGTGGACATCGGCGATGCTGCCGACTTGTCCAATATCGGCACGCTGTTCGCGTTCGTGCTGGTTTCGCTTGGCGTGATCTTATTGCGCCGTAAGCAGCCAGAGCGCAGGCGTGCCTTCCGGGTTCCCTTCGTGCCCTGGTTCCCGCTGATCTCGATCATCCTTTGTGGCGGACTGATGACCGGATTGACGGTGATCACCTGGATCCGTTTTGTCGTATGGCTCACACTCGGATTGTGTATTTATATTTTCTACAGCCGGCGGCACAGCGAATTTGCCAAGGCACGAGGGTGACGCGATTTCGGAAGTTGAAATCCACCCTAGGCTCGAAAAATAGAATCTATTCTGATTGCTGCCTCTGAGTCCGGTCCTTCATGAGCTCGCGATCCAGCCCGTTTATTATTTCCCTCCCCAAGGCTGAGTTGCACCTTCATCTGGAGGGTGCGATCGACCCCGAGACTCTGCTTGAACTGTGGCACCGCCATGGCAGGCACGGCTCACCCTCAGAGGTCGAGCAACTTTACAGGTACGCGGACTTCAATGGCTTCCTGATGGCGTTCAAAGCCATAACCGAACACTTGCAGACCTCCGAAGACTACGAACTGGTTACTTACCGCCTGGCGGAAAAGCTCAAAGCAGAAAATGTATTGCACGCGGAAGTTTATGTCTCCGTTGGAGTATGTCTGTGGCGCAAACAGGAATTTGACGTCATCTTCGAAGCCCTGGAACGTGGCCGAGAGCGCGGTCAGCGTGATTTTGGAGTGTCACTGTTGTGGATCTTCGACGCAGTGCGGCAATTTGGCGTTGATGCTGCGCGGAATGTCTTTGAACTTGCGGCTCGCTATCGTGATCGTCATGTCGTAGGAATCGGCATAGGAGGCGACGAACAGAAAGCTCCGGCGGAACTGTTTCGCGATGCTTATGCATACGCAGCAGACCAGGGATTGCGCCTGACAGCCCACGCCGGTGAGACTGCTGGCCCAGAGTCCATTTGGGGCGCCTTAAACCTGCGCGCGGAGCGCATCGGCCACGGTTTGACGGCTTATCAGGACCCCGAGCTGGTGGAGGAACTGGCGACCAGGCAGATTCCGATGGAGATTTGCATCACCAGCAACTTGCGGACCGGCTGCTGCCCCGACCTTCTTGACCATCCGGTGCGCCGATATTTTGATCAGGGCCTCATGGTCACGCTTAACACTGACGATCCGGCGATGTTTCGTACATCCCTGAGTCATGAATATCAGCTGGCCCGCGAGTCGTTCACTTTTACCGACGAACATTTGCGGGAGTTGGCGCGAAACTCATTCGAAGCATCTTTTCTTCCTGCGGAGAAGAAACTTAACTTTCTGAATCTATTTGACGCCACTGCGGTTCGACCATAGCCTGTCGAGACGTACTCTCTTCCTGGTGCGCGGAGTTCGGCATGAATGGATTGCCAGTGGTTCTTATCTGCATCACCGCCCTTTCCTGGGCAACAGCTGATTCTCGCCCGGAATCTCTGATCTTCACTAACGTCAATGTTGTGGATACACGAGGAGGCGAAGTCGACCGAAACATGACGGTGGTGGTGCGAGGGGGCCGTATCGAAGGCATCGCCAAAGTGGGAATGATCGGCCAGGGGCATCATATCCATGTGGTGAACGCGCAGGGAAAATACCTGATCCCGGGACTTTGGGACATGCATGTTCACACTGCATTCGACCCCGGCGCCTGGGACGAAAAGATTATTTATCCGCTCTACATCGCCAACGGCGTGACCGGCGTACGAGACATGGGTGGGAATCCGGAACTGCTGCATCAGAGGCGCAGTCGCATCACTCGTGGGGAGGTGATCGGTCCGCATATCATCCTGGCGGGTCCTTTTCTCGAAGACACGAAAAGCGATCGACAAACGATTACGGTGGCCACGCCCGAAGATGGTCGCAAGGCCGTGGATACAGTGAAAGCCAGCGGCGCCGACTTCGTGAAAATCCTATCAAATCTTTCCCGCGACTCCTATTTCGCGATTGCCGAGGAAGCCTCGAAGGACAAAATTCCTTTCGTCGGACATGTGCCGGATACGATCAGCGCGGCAGAAGCGTCATCGGCTGGACAGAAAAGTATTGAACACCTGACCGGGGTCCTGCTGGCCTGTTCTTCGCGCGAAGACGAGCTGAGAGGGAAGAGGTTGAAGGCGCGTAAGGACCACGATTACGCCGCGTTTTCCGGCCTCGTGAGCCAGATGATCACAACCTACGATCCTGACAAAGCTCACAATTTGTTCGTTGAACTCGCGAGAAATCACACCTGGCAGGTTCCGACATTGGTCTGGATTCAGACCAGCGCCAGCATTGCTATGCCAAACCTGGCAGCTGATCCCAGGCTGAAGTATGTGCCCGCATCGGTCCGGCTGCAGTGGGCGCCGGAGAAGCTGCTGAAGCAGACTTCCACGCAGCAATTAGCCGCCTTAGAGCGGGAAGCGGCGCGCGATCTGGAACTGGTGAATGCCATGCGTGCGGCTGGCGTACAGTTTCTGGCTGGAACGGACGGGCCGGACCCGTACGTGTTCCCCGGTTTCAGCCTGCACGATGAGCTGGAGTGGCTGGTGAAAAGCGGATTCACTCCTCTGCAGGCTTTGCAAACGGCCACGCTCAATCCGGCATCGTTCATGCTCAAGTCAGACCAGTATGGGGTGGTTGAGCCTGGTCATGCAGCCGACCTGGTATTGCTGGATGCGAACCCCCTGGAGGATATCCGCAACACGCGCAGGGTTGCTGGTGTGGTCATGAACGGAAATTATTATCCCCGCCAGAGTCTCGACAAGATACTGCTGCAAGCGCAGCAAGCAGCCTCCAGGCAATAGAAGGGTGGAAATGCCTCTGCATATCGGGATTGTGGCTTGCAGCGCAGAAGGGGCAGCGCTTTGTTACCGCACGATTTGTCTGGAAGGCACGGAACTGCTGGGCCGCCACAATCACCCTGAGGTTTCGATGCACACCCATCCGCTGGCGCTCTACATGAGATGTATCGAACGCGACGACTGGGCGGGCGTGGCTGAATTGATGCTGTCGTCAGCGGAGAAGCTGGCGAAAGCCGGCGCGGATTTTCTTATCTGTCCGGACAATACGATCCACCAGTCCTTCGACCTGATCGCTCATCGCTCGCCTCTTCCCTGGCTGCACATTGCGGAAGAGGTGGCTAACGAAGCCCGGCGGTGCCATTACAAACGCCTGGGTGTGCTGGGTACGAGTTATCTCATGGAAGGTCCGGTGTATCCAGCGAAGTTGAAGGCGGCCGGAGTTGAACGCCGAATTCCAGGTCCCATCCAGCGGGAAATAATCAATCAGATCATCTTCGATGAGCTGGTGTATGCGCAGTTCACCCCGCGTTCGCAGGCATACTTCACAGAAGTAATTCGTGCCCTCGGCGATGAGGGATGCGATGCCGTCGTACTGGGATGCACTGAAATCCCGCTGCTTGTGACCGCAGATTCGTCGCCGCTTCCAACGTTAGATTCGACGCGTTTGTTGGCGCGGGCAGCATTGAAAAAGGCTGCCGGAAGCGAATTGCAGGGTAATGAGAAACAGTGAGGGCTGCCGTTCAACCCGCAAATCGCGCCAAACGCTGTTGCGAACGATGCACTCCGCTGTGCCGCGTGATCTAATGTAAGTATCGTTCTAATATACGCACTTGAATGGCATCCAGCTCAAAAACTCTGCGTCGCCGCTTGAGAGCAATCCACCGTAATGTTCGTGGAGCACGAATGGTGGCTCGTGCGTTCATGTCTACCGAGCACCCGCTGCTGGCCCACATCATTCCCATTCGCCGCTGCAACCTGGCCTGCGAGTACTGCAACGAATATGATGATTTTTCCCAGCCGGTGCCGGTCCAGGCCATGTTCAAGCGTGTGGATAAGCTGTCGGAACTCGGTACCGCGATCATCACCATCAGCGGCGGAGAGCCACTGCTGCATCCTGAGCTGGACAATATCATTCGCCGAATACGGAAGCATGGAATGATCGCCGGGCTTATCACGAATGGCTATCTACTGGTCGGGGATCGCATCGAGAGGCTGAACAAAGCTGGGTTGGAATGGCTGCAGATTTCCATTGATAATGTCACGCCCGACGACGTTTCCAAAAAAAGCCTGAAGGTTCTGGACAAAAAGCTCGAACTGCTGGCGGAATATGCCGATTTCCATGTGAACATTAATTCCGTGGTGGGCGGCGGCGTGCGTAATCCGCAGGATGCGCTGACCATCGGCCAACGAGCCCTTTCCCTCGGCTTCAGCTCGACTGTAGGCATCATCCATGACGGCAGCGGGCAACTGCAGCCGCTGGGAGGTGAAGAGCGCCGCGTCTACCATGAGATGAAAGCCATGGAGAAGCGCAGCTTTACTCGCGTCAATGCCTTCCAGGACAATATTGCCCAGGGCCGCCCCAACCAGTGGCGCTGCCGGGCGGGCTCACGCTATCTCTATATCTGCGAAGATGGGCTGGTGCATTACTGCTCGCAACAGCGTGGTTATCCAGGAATTCCGCTGGAGAAGTACACCATCGCGGACCTTCGCCGGGAGTACGTCAGCGAGAAATCGTGCGCCCCCCACTGCACGGTTTCCTGCGTGCACCAGATATCAATTTTTGACTCGTGGCGAGCCCCACAGCATCCGATGCCTGATACTTCGGCAGCGAATCTGGTGCAGATCAAGTAGGCGCCCTCGCCCGTCCAGGCCGAGTAAGCTCGGAGTTCTTTAATCCCCGTACCTGCTCACCAGATACTTGGCGACTTCGCTTTCTAATTCTCCGTATCCGGAATGGATCGTAGCCCGCAGCGCGGACTCGGTCGAGCTGCCCTGACCAAGTCTTGCCAGGATACGTTGCAGATCGCTGATACCATACGTGTCGCGAATGTATTCCACGGCGGCAAGAGACTCATCGTAGGCCAGCAGCGCTTCCACGCCTGAAAAACGCATGAACCCCCCTTCCAGCGCATTGAATGGAATTTCATGCTGTGCCTGAAAAAGTTGAGCCAGACGGCGGCCGCGGGAGGAGACGGATTTCGGCTCCAGAATCTGCGCCAACCCTTCGTTCAGCCATTGTGGACATCGCCCGCCGGATAACTGATTAATGAAAGAGTGGGCAAGTTCGTGCTTCAGGACACGTGCCAGTTCTGGCGTAACCGAGTTCAGACCCTCTACCGGAATCCGCAACTTGCCGTCGTTGACCGCGCCAACCCAGGCGGGGGATTGGGTTACGTCGAAGAATGCCTGACCCGTGTAGAGCACGACCGCGATGCTGTTGCGTGGAGCAATGCCTAACTCGCGTACCAGGTCGTCGTATTCTGACTCCAGCGTAGCCACCAATTCGCTCCGCAACGATTCCGAAGTCTGTTTACCTTCATATCGCAAGGTGAAGTGACTGCTTTCGCGCTGTGAGTAGTCCACTTCTGCGTTAGCTTCCCGCTCCGCTTTGGCCAGCAACTGCTGCACGGTGCCTTCTGGGCGGATTGCCAGGGAACGTTTCCAGCTTTGAATCGCATCACGATTATGGTCGGAAGCGAACTGAGCGTATCCCAGAACATTCAGGGCATCGGGCGAATCAGGCGCAATGCGAACTGCGCGCTCGGCATAGGCAAGGGCCTCGCGCGCGTTTCCAGTTCGTACCAGCAAGGCGGCGTAATAATTCAGGATCGTAGGATTCTGGGAATCGAATCGCAGGCCGGCTTCGAAGTAGATGCGGGCCTTGCTGAAATTTCCCTGGTCATATTCATGTTTGCCGGCGATGAAATACCCCGCCGCGGTCTTTCCGGTGCTGCCTTCATGTTCCAGGGCCGTCAGGGCATCCGCATCAACTCTGCCTTCACGAATGATTCTTTCCGACAGGCCTGAGTCGTTTGCCAGATGCTCGGCAGGCGCAAAGGCAGGAACGTTGCGGGAATCCTTATTGTTGTCGGGTTCTCCGGAAGTCGCACGCTCAGGCGGAATGCCGCTTGTTTCAATCCGCTCTACAGCTGACTTGGGAATAGCGTAAGAGTCGTCGGCGATGTCATATTCGACGTGGTTTCCGTTTTCACGAACCTGATCTGCCCAAATGGTGCGGCCGTTCTTAAGATGAATTATGTCGGCTGCCGCATATTCGGGCGTTATCACAGGACATAGCAATGCCGGCAATAACCACAATAAGAAGATGACAGGTGAGCGCACTATGGCGCATTCTAGCAACGGACAGGATCCGTAGCGTAGGTGACAAAAGTAACCAGCAATATGCGTTGCGCCATATTTTGTATCGCGTATCTATCCCTGACAGCCGCAGCGCTTGGCTCTGGGCAAGCCGTCCCGTCCGCCGGGTCGAGCGAACGCTCAGTGGCGAGCGCAACTGCATCCGATCATGCCGCCGAGAGTTTGTACCGCCAGTTGTGCAACGTCGGCCTGGACAAGGCCCGGGTCTTTCAAGTCCGGGAGACATCGTTTGATCGGGCCGCCTTCCACGTCACGCTGGAAGATGGGATCATCGCTTTTACTGAAGACGTAGCAGGTCGCGTGACTGGCGCGTTTTTTGAAGGTTACGGCGAGATTCTGTTGGCTCCTCCTGATCGGGCAGAGCGCGGTTCAATGGCGTTGTTTACAGGCGGCGCCATCCTCGAAGAGCGGTTTGCAACGGCGTATTTCCGTTTCAATGACCGGACTTTCGCGGAATTGCAACCCACCCTCCGGCCTGCGGAGAATGCGGCAGAATTCGCCTCCCGATGGAATGAAACTGCTCATAATCTCGCGCAAGGCGATGGACTAAGGTTGCTGATGAGTTTCAGCAGATTTCTGCCCATTCCAGGGCAACCGCCCGAACCGGTGGGCGATGAATCCCAAGACGATCGTTTCCTGCACGCGCGCGTGCAAGGATTGAAGCTGGGAACATTTGATCTTTACTTCGACACCACAGTGCCCGAGCAGATTTGGGCAGGTCAATTCAAGGCAGTGAAGGGTGACAGCTATTACGATGTGTGGACTTTGTTTTCCCCTTCTTCATTGGCGACACACGAGAATAACCTAACAAGCGTTGTGGGAGAAGAAGGCAAGTCAGACAAAATCAAAATCTTGGACTACAAAATTGACACCGAAGTGAGACCACCAACCGAACTCAACGTCGACGCACGTTTAGAAATGGAGGTGCGACAGGGAGGACAGCGGGCAGTCTTATTTGAACTCTCGAGGTTCCTTCATCTTAAGGGCGTGAAAGCCGGCGAACGCGACCTGGAGTTCATTCATAACCCGTCGCTCGAGGGCACGCAATTATCGCGCCGCGGCAACGATCTGGTAGCGGTAATCTTCCCCCGGTCGCTCGAAACCGGACAGAAAATTCAGTTGCGCTTCCGCTACGCGGGGGATGTACTTTCCGAGGCAGGAGGAGGATTGCTATACGTGGGCGCCCGTGGGACCTGGTATCCCAATCGAGGACTGGCGATGTCGAATTTCGATTTGCGCTTCCACTGCCCTCCCGGTTGGACGCTGGTCGCCACCGGGAAACGGCAAGACGCAAGTACCGCGGGCCCTGCCGAAGCGAGCGTCACTGCCCCATCGCCAATCGGAGCGCAAGTGACCCGCTGGGTTTCCGACGGGCCCATCCCGTTAGCGGGATTCAACCTGGGTAAATATTCTCGTGCAGCGGCACGGGCAGGCAATGTGCTCGTGGAAAGTTACGCGGCGACCGGCATGGAGCGCGCATTCCCGAAGGGCGAGCAGGAAGACGTTGATCCCGTGCCAATTCTACCGGGTCTGCGACGGACTCCGCGCGCGGTGGTAACGGCGCCTCTCGAACCTTCTCCCGCCCGAAACGCCCAGGCCGTGGCCGAGGCCTCAGCTCGCGCGGTCGATTTCTTTGCCGAACGCTTCGGGCCCTATCCTTACGGTCAGTTGGCGCTTACGCAAATGCCGGGCGCGCTCAGCCAGGGCTGGCCGGGGCTGATCTTCCTTTCCAGTTTTTCGTTTCTTACCTCTGCTCAGAAATCCGACCTGCATATGAGTCCCGTACAAAAGACTCTGACCAATGTAGTGATCGCCCACGAAACGGCGCACCAGTGGTGGGGCGACACAGTGATGTGGAGTGGCTATAGCGATCAATGGATCATGGAAGCGCTGGCAAACTACAGTTCAATGATGTTGCTGGAGTCGCGAGACCCTGCTCAATTCCGTGCCACAATGGAAAAATACAGGGACGATCTGTTGCAGAAAAATCTCGACGGCGTGCCGTTGATGGAGGCTGGCCCGGTAACCTTCGGAGTTCGGCTTTCCAGTTCGCGCTTTCCGAATGGTTATGATGCCATCAGTTATGGACGTGGGACCTGGCTCTTCCATATGTTGCGCTACATGATGCGCGATGCTGAGCCGAAAGCCGGAGCGCGACCTGCTGGGGTTGCGGGAGCCGACCCGGCCGACGAGCCCTTCATTCGTGTCCTGCGAAAGGTTAGGGAACGTTATCAGCGAAAATCGATCAGCACTCGCGAGCTTCTGCATGCGTTTGAGGAGGAGTTGCCACCTTCGCTGCGGTATGAAGGCCGCAAATCACTGGATTGGTTCTACCAGGGATGGGTGAATGGTACCGCAATTCCGCACATTGCATTAGAAGGGATTAAATACAGCGATAGGAGCGGGTCGACTGCGATCAGTGGCACAATGCTTCAGAAGTTTGCTCCAGACGACCTGGTAACATCGGTTCCGGTTTATGCTTTGCTTTCCGGCCGAACGCTGTTGCTGGGACGCGTATTTGCAGATGGGGCAGAAACCCAGTTTCACCTTACGGCCCCTTTAGGCACTCGAAGGGTCGTAGTTGATCCCAAGCGGACATTGTTGAGGCGAGCTCACTAGCCGTTTGGAACTAGTGCCATTTCCGGTTGGAATTCCCAAACTCTTAAAGCGTTCTTCCCACAAATGTACTCTTTCTCTTTATCTCCTCACTTGCATCGCCCTCGGGCTCGCATAACGTACTGCCGATGCAACCCTGAAATCTCTCGAGTAAGCCAGGCGTTCGTGGAAGCAGAAGTGCAAGCCCCATGCCCAGCGGAGGTGAAGCGTGCAATGGATTGAACGTTACCCAGTGATGAATTACGCAGCGGCCACCAGCGGCGTGAGCACGGAAATGTCTCTTAGCCGTGAAACCATACTTTTGGTTGAGGATGAAAATTTCGTCCGCGAAGTAACTGGAGAGATTCTTCAGTCAGCAGGCTATCGTGTCCTGAAAGCTCGAAATGCGGCTGATGCCATGGCAATGTTCCGACGCTACCGGGACGAAGTGCAATTGCTGGTGACCGATGTCGTAATGCCCGGCCAAAACGGCTGCAGCCTGGCGGACGATCTCAAACTCATGAATGTCTGGCTGAAGACAATTTTCATCTCGGGGTATCCGGAAAACCTGGTCTCGCGGATCGGATGCAAGCACCCGGGAGCCTTTTATTTACCTAAACCGTTTTCGGCCCAATCTTTGCTGCGCCAGGTGAAGAGTGCTTTGGCGAAATCAAAACCGCGGAAGGAATTGTCGCGAGGGGCTGTCCGTAGCGAGTAGCTGTCCGTAGCGAGTAGCATGCAGAATCTCGTCAGGAATTCGGGCTAGGGGCACTACCCTTTGTAAGATGCCGCTGCGCGCGCACGCGCGAGGCATGCCATACACTGTGCAGCTTGATTCATCCTGGCCCAGGGTGGTTCCTCCGTTGTCGGCAATCGCTTGCATGCCCACCAGGCCATCCACTCCCATCCCGGTCATGATAATGCCCATGCAGCAAGCCCGGAAAACTTCCGCCACTGAAAGCATCATTACGTCCACCGAAGGAGTGTGCACGCTATTTTCAGGGAAATGTGACAGCCGAATCAGAACCTGCGATGAAGTATGGCGGAAGACCGTTATGTGCTGCCGGCCGGTGCTATGTATACGACGCCACCTTCGATCACGTCATGATTTGCCGCTTCCCGGACATTTACTTTACACAGGCTGTCAAGCCGCCGGGCAAGTGGTGCGGTAAATCCAGGAGGCATGTGCTGAACAATCACTACTCCTACCCCCAGGTCGGCAGGCAGATCAGGAAGAATTTGTTGCAGCGCTCGCGGTCCTCCGGTCGAGATTCCTACCGCAATAACTCCAGGAGCGAGGCGGGCAGAGTGCTGGGAAAGCTTGAGCGGAGTGCTGTTGATTTCTGCTATCTCGGTTTGTGTTATCGGCGCCTGGGACTGTGCCGCTGCCTTGATCTTGGCAATCAAGTCCCCGGGGTTTATCCCATTGCCTGATGTGGCGCTCGACAGTTGTTTGGAGATACAGTCGAATGCGCCACAGGCCCGGGCGTCCAAGGCTAGCTCTGCTCCCTGGGCGAGCGAGCCGATTGCGATTACGGGACCCGGGGATTCCTGCATAATACGCCTCAAGGTTTCGAGGTTATTGAGGTCGGGCAATTCCAGGCTGAGCGTTACAACATCTGGACGTAACAGAGAAATTTTCTCCAGGGCTTCCGCGCCGGTTTGAGCGGTCCCGCTCACGCGCAACCCAGGATCCGATTCAATTATCCGGGTCAGGGCGGTACGCATGGGAGGGCTATTGTCCGCCACCAACACTCGCACCAAACGTGATTTGTGATTTGTCTCGCGCATGCTGAGAATCGCTAAAGCAACTTGGGTTGACCTTACCTAAGTCCCCTTCCGTGCCGGAGTAAGTGGGGGATTCCACGAAATTTCCGCATCAGAACCTGGCCGTGAACAGAGCTTCAGAAGACGTTAGCGGGCCGCGTTACGGTTCGCGGGCACCGTTACGAGTTCATCGGCGTAGCCGAGTTTGACTTTAGAGAGTCTGACGCTATTTATCGCCGGGCCTGGCTTAACCAGCTACGAACAACACGCCGAATTGTTGGAAGGCTTTAATCTGGACCGGGATCGTACTGTTCTTCTCAATCTCCTCCCGCCGCTCCCGCAGCCAGCTCTGGCGGTTCGACTTCTCGGTTCATTTCGCTGAGCAGGGCACGCAGGCGGATGACTGCCATGGAATGGATCTGGGATACTCGCGACTCGCCCACTCCCAGTAC
>CATPBY010000471.1 GCA_955652845.1 uncultured Terriglobales bacterium
CCTTTATAGCACTTCAAAAGACGTCCGATTCGCCCCCTCTATATACATAATCACCGCCCCAATCACATCCCCACACCTCGACGCATCCCCATCCCAAGGCAAGTCGATCGAGAACCGTACCCATAACTTTTATTGCACCTTCACGTACTCCGCCTTGGCTTCCTTCAGGATGGGGATTTCGGGGTCGGCGTCTTTCCACAGCGTAAAGAAATCCTGATAAGCGGTGCGCGCCCTGGCAGGATCACCCATAAGCGTCAAAGCCCGCCCGAGCCCGAGTTTCGCCAGTGTCCAATACGGCCATGGGCCGAGAGCTCCACGGTGATCCAGAATTTTCTGGAACTCCGCAGCTGCTTCTGCGCCCTGCTTGTTCTGCAGATACGCTAGGCCGCGCAGATACACCGGAACCCCCAGTTCGATGAAGCCAAGCTGAGACCACTCAGCAGGCCGCAGCTCCTCGATCGCCTTCCCCGAATTGCCGCGCTGCAAATCCAGCCGCGCCCGCGTCTGTGGAAGTTCTGATTTCTGCAGGAAGCTGTCCAGCGGATACTCTTTGTTCAATATCGCCGCATTGGCTTCCGCCTTCTGCCCCTCTCCGCACGTCGCGAACACATACCCAGCGAACGTCTTGGCGGCACGACCCGGGCTCGCGTCCAGTGTCCCCGCGTTCTTCAGCGCGCGATCGCAAACCCCGAAATCAGCCTGCATGGTGGCAAGAAATGCCAGGTCGCCTTCGGCCGTTTCCTTCAGACCCAGATTGTTTTCCATGTCCAGCATGCGCCGCGTGTTGTCTTCCGTCGGCCGCAGTTTCCCCTGCTCCAACAGCCACCGGTTCTGGGTACCGAGAAAGCGGTATTCAAACTGCTTTCCCTTGGACCATGCCAGCTCCCGCTCCGCATCTGCTTGTTTGCCCAACGTGAGAGCAACGAAATAAGTGAAAAAGTGCGTCCCATCACTCTCCGGAAATTTCGCCAGCGTCTGTTGCATCGTCTGCCACGCCTCGTCCGGCCGGTTCGATCCGAGATACGCGTACGCCAGATTGCTCCAGCCGCCCGCCGAATTCGGATTATTCCGCACCGCATCTCGCGCGTGTTCCGCCGACTTGGCAAAATCTCCTTCCATCGCGTCGCCCACCGCGAGGTTATTCGGCGGGACTTCATCGTTCGGATATGTCCGCCCGTAGAGTTCCAGCGTCTCCATTTCTTTGTCTTTCTCGCCGGTCACAACCTGGTAATAGTGCTCAAGGATGTAAAGCTTCTCTCGTTCACTGACCCGATCTCTCAGCTCATACGCTTTGCGGGTCGCCTCGATTGCCTTCTCGTTCTCACCTGAATTGGCGTAGATGATACCCATGCGCGCGTACACCCACGCGAAGTTTGGGTCCAGCTCCACTGCCCTTTTGTAGTAAGTCAGTGACTGGATTTCACGCTCCTGATCGAACTCCGCGTTGCCCATGGCAAATGCCTTCAACGCCTCAAGTGACGATGTCGTCACCTGATTGATCGGCACATCATACTTCTGGATCGACGCCAGCGACTCGCCCAGCCTCCCGCGCATCTTCGAAACCGCGCCGCCCAGCGCGGCGAGAACCTGTTCCTTGCTCGCCGCTTGTGCTTGCTCCTGTGCCAGCGAATCTCCGGACTGGCAACTGATGGCATTCAAAGTGAGCACATACTGGCTGCCAAGACTTGCAATCGAACCAGACAACATCGCTTTGCTACCTACGCGCTGGCACAACTCGCGAGCCACGTCATTAGTTAATCGCTCATTCGGCTGTCGCCCCATGAACCCGAGCGTCTGCTGGACGCGCGATTGTGGGATGACCTGCAGATATGGAGACTGCTCCAGATCCACGCCGAGCGCTTGCTTCAGCGTTCCATCGAACACTGGATCACCGGTGGTGTTCGCGAAGTCGGCCAGCACCACGGTATCTTTCCCCGTCAGCGGCGTCGCTGAGTGTGAGCGGAAGTAAAGAGCGGCGGCAATCAGGACCGCGACGATGACCACGCCGGCGGGAACCAGGATCTTCAGCGGCTTCTTTCCACCAGTTGCAGGAACTTCTGCCACCGTCGCCCTGCTCGCTGAGGGCGCCGCGGCCACCACACGAGAAGCACTGGAACTTGGGCCGGGTTGGGTTGCCGACGCCTGAGAGCCGCTGCTTTCCGGCACCGTTGGCATCATCCCAGAACTGGCCGCCGCCATACGGCCTGTATCCGTGTCCCGTTTCAGGCGCTGCAGTTCCGCCCGCATGTCCCGCGCACTCTGGTAGCGCAATTCGCGGTCCTTCTCAAGCGCCCGATTGATTATGTCTTCGAGCTTAGGAGGCACGCCGGGATTGAGCCGCAAGGCAGGCACGGGGGCACGGTTCAGGATGCTTTCAAAAATGACTCCCGAGGTTTCGCCTGGGAACGGTGGCGCCCCGGTCGCCATTTCGTAAAGCACTACCCCGAACGAGAACAAATCTGTGCGGGTATCGAGTTCCTTTCCGCGCACTTGCTCCGGCGACATGTAAGCGACGGTGCCTAACGCAGACCCTGGGCTGGTCAAGTGTTGCTCGTCGACCGTGCCTGTGGCCGTGTTTGCCGAAGCCACCTGGCTTGAAGAGCCACCCGACGGCGTCACCTTCGCCAACCCGAAGTCCAGAACCTTGGCGTGCCCGCGCTTGGTGACAAAAATGTTAGCCGGTTTGATGTCCCGATGAACGATCCCTTCCGCGTGCGCGGCATCCAGGGCATCGGCGATTTCGATAGCCAGCGGCAGGAGAACGTCCAGGTCCAGCGGGCGGCCGGTAATTCGATGCTTCAAAGTCGTGCCGTCCAGAAATTCCATGACGATGAACGGCTGACCATCCTGCTGTCCGATTTCATAGATGGTGCAGATATTGGGGTGGTTCAGCGCGGAAGCCGCCTGCGCTTCGCGCTGGAAACGGGCCAAAGCGGGAGAGTCCTTGGCTACCTCTTCGGGCAGAAACTTGAGCGCCACAAAGCGGTGCAGGCTAGTGTCCTCGGCCTTGTAGAAAACACCCATGCCGCCGCCACCGAGCTTCTCAACGATGCGGTAGTCCGAGATCGTCTCGCCGATACTGCGCAAGAATGCTATGCCGGAAGTACTGGCAA
>CATPBY010000472.1 GCA_955652845.1 uncultured Terriglobales bacterium
ACCTTCTACTGGCAGCAGGAGCAGCGCTGGGAGGGAGAGGACTATACGGTCCTGGTGGAGCCGCCAACTTAAGTTGTCATCCTGAGCGGAGTGCTACTCCGCGAAGCGAAGCAGCCACGAAGTCAAAGAACGCCTATCACCGCTAGCCTGCTTCAATCTAGGAAGTCCTCGCTCCAACAACACTTTGCTGGGTAACCGACTGTGCTTCTCCACCCGTTCGCGAGATATTCGAATAAAGAATCCCCGCGCAAATAGAAGACAGCAGCAATAGCAGCAAGCCTTCCCACATGGGACCGATCAGAACATGTCCCAATCCAAAGAGCGCTAGATAAACCATGGCGCAACCCAGCATCCAGCATAGAAGATTGCGCCCCAGATCACGCGAGGGCTCGACGTCGGGAGCGAGACGGGCGATGGCTTGCCACCCGGTAATCTGCGGCCGAACACTGCGGTAAAACGTGAGCAGGATCTGCTCGGGCTCCGGCTTGGTTGCAAAGGTCACCATCAGCCATACTAAAGTCGTCACCGTAGTGGTCGTTAAGGCGCTTTTGGCGAAGACTACCGGATTTGTACCTGAGAATGGAGCAATCCAGCGCAATGAAACGGTCATGCTCAGTGCCGTCGCCATGGCTGAAATCTCACTCCAGGCATTGATTCTCCACCAGTACCAGCGCAGGAGATAGACGCCGCCAGTTCCGGCGCCCACTTCCAGAACAGCTTGCCATCCCGAACGGATGTCGGCCAAAAGAACCGAGATGCCGGCGGACGCAATCACCAGAACGACAGTAGCCACGCGAGAAATTTGCACGTAGTGTTGATCGCTGGCGTCCCGCTTGATAAAGCGACGATAGAAATCCGACACCAGATACGACGCACCCCAATTAAGCTGGGTGGCGATGGTCGACATGAACGCCGCCATGAAGCCGGCAATCACGATTCCCCGTAGAGCCGGCGGCACGTGCTGGCTGACGATCAGCATGTAGCCTTTTTCCGGATGCTCGAGATTCGGGTAGAGAACGACGGCGGCCAATGCGGTCAGAATCCACGGCCACGGCCGCAGCGCATAATGTGCAATGTTGAACCAGAGCACGGACAGCAATCCGTTGCGTTCGTCCTTCGCGCTGAAAATGCGCTGCGCGATGTAGCCGCCGCCGCCCGGCTCGGCCCCGGGATACCAGAAGGCCCACCACTGCAATCCAATATTGACGAGAAAAGTCATGACCGGCAGTAGCCACAGACCTTCCTGATCAATCGGCCGCGAAAAATCCGGAAAAAACGAAGTCGCATCGCCGGCAGAAGGTCCAGCGGCGGCGCGCATCTCCCCAAGGCGGGTAAGCAGCGCGCTCATGCCTCCGCAAGCTGCGACTGCGTACCACGCGACTGCGATCACGATCGCCATTTTCAGCGCGAATTGGAAGAGATCTGTCCACAGGACGCCCCACAGCCCGCCCAGGGCAACATACAGCCCGGTAAAAGGAATCAGGAACAGGACGCAAATCGCTAATGCTTTGCTGTCGCTGACCCCCAGCGTGACAGCCACGATGCTGGTCATCGCCTTGGTGACCCATCCAAGGATCAGGCAATTCATCAGCAGACCGAGATAAACGGCACGGAAGCCGCGCAAGAATGCGGCTGGCCTTCCGGCGTAGCGCATCTCAGCGAACTGCACATCAGTGAGCAACCCAGAGCGCCGCCACAAGCGCGCGAAGAGGAACACGGTCATCATCCCGGAGAGAAGAAACGACCACCACAGCCAGTTTCCGGCGATGCCTTGCGTGTACACCAGTCCAGTAACGACCAGTGGCGTATCGGCGGCGAACGTCGTTGCCACCATTGACGTCCCTGCAAGCCACCAGGAAACGTTGCGTCCCGAGACAAAGTAGTCGTCCACGCTTTTCCCTGAGCGTGAACGAAAATAAAGGCCCAGAAAAAGAGTGATAGCCAGGTAACCGACGATGGCCGACCAGTCGAGGACGGTAAACTTCATGGCTCGAAAGAATAACATCCAGGCGGGGAGACCTTGGGCAAAATGCAGGTGACTTGACTGTTACGCAAGAATATCCGCTCCAAACAGGCAGGCGTAACTTACTTCTTGAGTACAAAACAAATCGTAAGCCCGCGACTATCGGTCTTCGCTTTTGCGGTATCGCCCGACAGACGAGCTCATTGCCGGGAATGTCAGGTCGGACGATAAAAAGGTCGATCCCGGTTCTTAGCACAGAAGCTAGTCTTTCCGCATTGCAGGAGCCGCCTAGCCCGTGTATACCAGCTCCACTACCGTGCAATCGTCACTCAGAGGTGTGCCGCCACAGAAGTTGGCGACCGCGGAAAAAATGTCTTCGAGGGTTTCACTCTTCGCTGCAACGGCTTCCAACCGATGATCTTCGAAGAAATCACCGCGGGCGTTTTCGGCCTCGGTAACGCCATCGGTGACCATCACCAGCCGATCGCCGGGATGCAGATTGCAACGGTCACTCTCGTAGGTCGCATCCGCCAGCAAGCCCACCGGCAGGTTGCCGTGTTTCGGCCGGATTACCTCGTGATTGCAGACTAACAGCGGTGGCACGTGCCCGCAGTTGACATACTCGAGCTCGCCGTCGCGACGGACGCGGGCTACGATCAGCGTAGCGTACTTCTCGCCGATGTGTTTGTGCGTGAAAAAGCGGTTGGCGGCGGCCACAATTTCAGTGAGGGGCATACGGGCGGTGAGCTGGGAATAAATCATCCCTTGCAGGGTCGAGGCCAGCAGCGCTGCGGAGACGCCTTTTCCGCTTACGTCTGCCAAAACCACGGTCAATCCGTCGTCAGTGTTCACGGCATCAAAAAAATCGC